>JALFOM010000008.1 GCA_022782265.1 Clostridiales bacterium
GAGGAGACCTCCGGCCTGGGCCCCGGCGCAGTCGTTCAGACGACCGGAATGCCCATGTCCGTGGAGCTTGGACCCGGCATGCTGGATAACATCTATGACGGTATCCAGCGCCCCCTGCCCGAGATGCGCCGCCTGGCCGGCGACTCCATCACCAGAGGCACCGATGTGCCCGCCCTGAACCGGGAGAAGAAATGGGAATTCGTTCCCGTGGCAAAGCCCGGCGACAAGGTGGGCCCCGGCGATGTGCTGGGCACCGTGCAGGAGACCAGCGCCATCCTCCACAAGATCATGGTCCCCAACGGCGTGTCCGGCGAGGTGGTCAGTGTGGAGAGCGGCGAGCATGTGGTCACCGACGTGGTGGCTGTTGTGCGCGACGCCAAGGGCGTTGACCATGAGCTGACCATGATCCAGAGATGGCCTGTGCGTATCGCCAGACCTTACAGCAGAAAGTACGTCCCCAGCCGCCCCATGAACAGCGGCCAGCGTATCATCGACACCATGTTCCCCATTGCCAAGGGCGGCACCGCCGCAGTCCCCGGCCCCTTCGGTTCCGGTAAGACCGTGGTGCAGCACCAGCTGGCAAAGTGGTCTGACGTGGACATCGTTATCTACATCGGCTGCGGCGAGCGCGGCAACGAGATGACCGACGTTCTGATGGAGTTCCCCGAACTGAAGGACCCCCGCAACGGCGAGCCGCTGATGAAGCGTACCGTGCTGATCGCCAACACCTCCGATATGCCCGTGGCAGCCCGTGAGGCTTCCATTTACACCGGCATCACCATCGCCGAGTACTTCCGCGACATGGGCTACGACGTGGCCGTTCTTGCCGACTCCACCTCCCGCTGGGCCGAGGCTCTGCGTGAGATGTCCGGCCGTCTGGAAGAGATGCCCGGCGAAGAGGGCTACCCCGCCTACCTGGCCTCCCGTCTGGCTCAGTTCTATGAGAGAGCCGGCGTGGTCGAGTGCCTGGGCAGCGATGAGCGCCGCGGCTCCGTCACCGCCATCGGCGCCGTTTCCCCTCCGGGCGGCGACATTTCCGAGCCTGTCTCCCAGGCCACCATGCGTATTGTCAAGGTGTTCTGGGCCCTGGACTCCAGCCTGGCCTATGCCCGTCACTTCCCGGCCATCAACTGGCTGACCTCCTACTCCCTGTACCTGGATATGCTTGAGCCCTGGTACACCGAGCAGTTCGGCGAGTCCTACATGAAGAACCGTGAAAAGGCCATGCACATCCTGCAGGAAGAGAGCGAGCTGCAGGAGATCGTCCGTCTGGTGGGCCAGGACGCCCTGTCCCCCGCAGACCGTCTCACCATGGAGACCGCAAAGATGATCCGTGAGGACTTCCTGCAGCAGAACGCCTTTGTGGACGAGGACGCCTACTCCTCCTACGCAAAGCAGTTCAGGCTGCTGGACATCATCCTCCAGTACGACTCCCTCTGCCGCGACGCGCTGAACAAGGGCGCGGACATGAACGGCCTCTTCGCCATCGACGCCCGCGAGAAGATCGGCCGCGCCAAAATGGCCGATGCCAAGACCTTCGAGAGCGATTACGACGCCATCGCGGCCCAGATGAAGAAAGAGATCGATGAAGTCATTGCCGGAGGTGAGGACGCATGATTAAAGAGTATAAGACAATAAGAGAGATCGCCAGTCCTCTGATGGTGGTCGAGCATGTGGAAGGCGTCACCTATGACGAGCTGGGCGAGATCGAGCTCCCCAACGGCGAAATCCGCCGCTGCAAGGTCCTTGAGGTGGAAGGCGACAAGGCTGTTGTTCAGCTGTTCGAGTCCGCCCAGGGCATCAACCTGGCAGAATCCAAGGTCCGCTTCCTTGGCCACCCCCAGCAGCTGGCCGTTTCCGAGGATATGCTGGGCCGTGTCTTCAACGGCATGGGCCAGCCCATCGACGGCGGCCCCGCCATCATCGCTGACGCGCACCTGGATATCAACGGCCTGCCCATGAACCCGGCAGCCCGCGCCTACCCCGCAGAGTTCATTCAGACCGGCGTTTCCACCATCGACGGCCTGAACACCCTGGTCCGCGGCCAGAAGCTGCCCATCTTCTCCGGCTCCGGTCTGCCCCACGCGGCTCTGGCGGCCCAGATCGCCCGTCAGGCCAAGGTTCTGGGCGACAACGAGACCTTCGCCGTGGTCTTTGCCGCCATCGGCATCACCTTTGAGGAGTCCGAGTACTTCATCAACGACTTCCGCCGCACCGGCGCTATCGAGCGTACCGTGGTCTTCTCCAACCTGGCAAACGACCCCGCCGTGGAACGTATCGCCACCCCCCGTATGGCCCTGACCGCGGCCGAGTATCTGGCCTTTGAGAAGGACATGCAGGTGCTGGTCATTCTGACCGACATCACCAACTACGCCGAGGCTCTGCGTGAGGTCTCCGCCGCAAAGAAAGAGGTCCCCGGCCGCCGCGGCTACCCCGGCTATCTGTACACCGACCTTGCCACCATGTATGAGCGCGCAGGCCGCCGCCAGGGCAAGAAGGGCTCCATCACCATGATCCCCATTCTGACCATGCCCGAGGACGACAAGACCCACCCCATCCCCGACCTGACCGGCTACATCACCGAGGGCCAGATCATCCTCAGCCGTGAGCTGCACCGCAAGGGCATCGTTCCTCCCGTGGACGTGCTGCCCTCCCTGAGCCGTCTGAAGGACAAGGGCATCGGCGTTGGCAAGACCCGTGAGGACCACTCCGGCACCATGAACCAGCTCTTTGCCGCCTACTCCCGCGGCAAGGACGCAAAGGAACTGATGACCATTCTGGGCGAAGCCGCTCTGTCCGACGACGACAAGCTGTTCGCCAAGTTTGCCGACGAGTTTGAAAAGCGCTATGTCAGCCAGGGCAACAACACCAACCGCAGCATCCAGGAGACCCTGGATCTGGGCTGGGAGCTGCTGAGCATCCTGCCCAAGCGCGAGCTGAAGCGTATTAAGCCCGAGTTTATCGAGAAGTACATGCCCAAGAAGTAATGACCCAACAAATTTTTTCATGGAGGTGATGCTTTTTGGCAAGTACTGCTGTAACCCCGACCAGAATGGTGCTCAACCAGCTCAAAGGCAGGCTCAAAACCGCCCGGCGCGGCCACAAGCTGCTGAAGGATAAGCGCGACGAGCTGATGCGTCAGTTTATGGACGTGGTGAAACTCAATAAGCAGCTCCGTACCCGCGTGGAGGAGGGGCTTACCGCCGCTTTCTCATCCCTGCAGGTGGCCAGCGCCATCATGTCTCCCGAAATGCTGGAGCAGGCGCTTTTGTACCCGCGGCAGAGCGTGGAGCTGGGGCTTACTTATAAAAACATCATGAGCGTCAATGTGCCTCAGTACAGCTTCCAGACCAAAAACAACGACCCGTCGGAGATCTACCCCTACGGCTTTGCCCAGACCTCCGGTGAGCTGGACGACGCGCTGGACAAGATGGCCCGCGTGTTTGAGGATATGCTGGAGCTGGCCCAGGTGGAAAAGACCATGCAGCTGCTGGCGGAGGAGATCGAAAAGACCCGCCGCCGCGTGAACGCGCTGGAGTACGTGATGATCCCCGAGCTTGAGAGCAATATCAAGTATATCGCCATGAAGCTGGAGGAGAACGAGAACGCCACCAAGGTGCGTCTGCTGAAGGTAAAGGAAATGGTCCTCCAGGACGCCCACAACTACAAGCAATAAAGCCAATAAGCGAAAAGCCGCCCGATGAACATCCCATCGGGTGGCTTTTTATTCACAGTTCATTCACTTGACATTTGCAGAGCAAACATGCTATGATAACAAAGGATATTTACGGCATATGAACAAGATTTCTGTCCTCGTGCAGCTGTTGATTCCCAAAAGGAAGATGGCGGACGGGGGCTTTTTTCGCGTTTACCCAGAAGAAAGGAGCAAGAAGAATGAATTATGATGTGATCATTGTGGGCGCAGGCCCCGGCGGAATATTCAGCGCATATGAGCTTTCAAAGGCGGACAAGGGACTGAAGATCGGCGTTTTTGAACTGGGAAATCCCCTGGAGCGCCGGAAATGCCCCATTGACGGCAAGAAGATCAAGTCCTGCGTCAAATGCCCCACCTGCGCAATTATGAGCGGCTTTGGCGGCGCAGGCGCCTTTTCCGACGGAAAATACAACATCACCAACCAGTTCGGCGGCACCCTGTATGAGTATGTGGGCAAGCAGGAGGCCATCGACCTGATGAAATATGTGGATCAGATCAACCTGAGCCACGGGGGAGAGGGCACCAAGCTCTACTCCACGGCCAACACGAAAATCAAACGCACCTGCCTGGAAAACGGCCTGCATCTGCTGGACGCCCAGGTGCGCCATCTGGGCACCGATATCAACTATGTGGTGCTGGAAAACCTGTATGCCGAGCTGAAGGAGAAGGTGGATTTCCATTTCAACACCGCCGTCACCGGCGTCAGCAGGACCGATGAAGGCTATGAGATCCATACGGCGGCCGGAAGCTATTCCTGCCGCAAGTGCGTGGTCTCCGTGGGCCGCAGCGGCAGCAAGTGGATGGAGACGGTCTGCTCCGATATGGGCATCACCACCCACTCCAACCGGGTGGACATCGGCGTGCGCGTGGAGCTTCCGGCGGAGGTGTTCGCCCACCTGACCGACGAGCTGTACGAGAGCAAGATCGTCTACCGCACGGAGAAGTTTGAGGACATGGTCCGCACCTTCTGCATGAACCCTCACGGCGTGGTGGTGAACGAGAACACCAACGGCATCGTCACCGTCAACGGCCACAGCTACGAGGACAAGGCCAAGCACACGGAGAACACCAACTTCGCCCTGCTGGTGAGCAAGCATTTCTCCGAGCCCTTCAAGGACTCCAACGGCTACGGCGAGAGCATCGCCCGCCTGTCCAACATGCTGGGCGGCGGCGTGATGGTCCAGCGCTTCGGCGACCTGGTGAGAGGGCGCAGAAGCACCGAGGCCCGCATCCGGGAGAGCTTTGTCACCCCCACGCTGGCGGCCACCCCCGGCGACCTGAGCCTGGTGATCCCCAAGCGCATTCTGGACGGCATTATCGAGATGATCTACGCCCTGGACAAGATCGCCCCGGGCACCGCCAACGACGACACCCTGCTCTACGGCGTGGAGGTCAAGTTCTATAATATGGAAGTGGAGATCGACAAGAATCTGGAGACCAGCAGCAAGGGCCTCTATGTCATCGGCGACTGCTCCGGCGTCACCCACTCCCTGTCCCACGCCTCCGCCAGCGGCGTCCATGTGGCTCGCCATATCCTGAGCATGATCTGATATCATCACTGAACACAGCGAAGGTCTCTGCATTTTCTCGTGCAGAGACCTTCGCTGATTTTCTGTACAAGCTGCGCAATGGGCCGCTATAACAAATTGTGATAAATTATGAACTTTTCTTGCCAATACCCGGCGGCGGCTATATAATAAAGCTAAATTTTCATCGAAGCTTCAAAAAACAAAAAAATCGCTTGCAACTGAACGCAAGAGGAATTATAATATTGTCTGATATTTAACTAACAAAGGGGCGCAGAGCTTGGAAAGAGCTTTGATCAGCATACACGGCATCGTTCAGGGCGTAGGCTTCCGGCCCTTTATCCACCGGCTGGTGAGCCAGTACGGGCTGTGCGGCTTTATTAAGAATACCTCCTCCGGCGTGGAGCTGGAGCTGGAGGGCGATCGGGAAACATTGGAGCGCTTCGCAGCGGAATTGCCCAGGAGAGCACCCAAGCTGGCCGTGATCGAGAGCATGGACATCCGCTATACCGGCGAGCTTGCCGGTTTTACGGATTTTCAGATCCGCAAAAGCAAGACCGAGGAATTTCGCAATACCCTCATCTCCCCGGATATCTGCATCTGTGACGACTGCCTGCGGGAGCTGCGGGACAAAAAGGACCGGCGCTACCGCTACCCCTTTATCAACTGTACCAACTGCGGCCCCCGGTTTACCATTATCAAAGACGTACCCTATGACCGGGCCAAGACCTCTATGAGCGCCTTTCCCATGTGCCCGGACTGCGACAGGGAATATCATGACATTGAAAACCGCCGCTACCACGCCCAGCCGGACTGCTGTCCGGACTGTGGGCCCAGGGTATTTTTCCTGGACGCCGAGGGGCGGGAGCAGCCCGGCGACGCCATTGAACTGGCAAGGCAAGCCCTGAAGAGCGGGAAGATCATCGCCGTCAAGGGCCTGGGCGGGATGCATCTGGCCTGCCGCTGCGACGATGAGGAGATCGCAAAGACTCTCCGCCGCCGCAAGCAGCGGGACGAAAAGCCCTTTGCCATCATGTGCCGGGACGCGGAGACGGCAAAACAGATCTGCCTTGTCTCCCCGGAGGAAGAAGCAATCCTCACCGGCTTTCGCCGCCCCATCGTGCTGCTGGAAAAGCGGCAGCCCGGGCTATATCATATCAGCGAAAACCGCACTGTGGGCGTCATGCTGCCCTATACGCCGCTGCACTATCTGCTTTTCGGCGACGATATGGACATGCTGATTATGACCAGCGCAAACCTCTCCGACACGCCAATCATGTTTAAAAACGCCGAGGCGGTGGAGAAGCTCCGGGGCATTGCGGACGGTTTCCTGCTCCATGACCGGGAGATCCAGACCCGCTGCGACGACTCCCTCTGCTGGGTGCTGGACGGCGGGGAGTACCAGGCCAGAAGGTCCAGGGGCTATGTGCCCTTCCCGGTAAAGGTACCGGGGAGCCGGGGCATGGTGCTGGCCTGCGGCGCGGAGCAGAAGGCAAGCTTCTGCCTTTCCAAGGAGGACTATGTTTTCCCAAGTCAGCATATAGGTGACTTGAAAAACATGGAGACCTTTGAAAATTACCGGCAGCAGATCGCCCATTTTCAGCGGCTTTTTGACATTGAACCCAGGCTCATCGCCTGCGACATGCACCCGGATTATCTGTCCACCGCCTACGCGGAGGAGCGGGGAGCGCGAAACGGCATCAACGTGATACAGGTTCAGCACCACCACGCCCATATGGCCTCCTGCATGGCCGACAACGGACTTACCGGGCCGGTCATCGGCCTGATCTGGGACGGCACCGGCTACGGCAGCGACGGCACCATCTGGGGCGGGGAGTGCCTGATGGGGGATTATCAGGGCTTTCGGCGCTTCGGCAGCATCAGGCCCATCCCCCTGCCCGGCGGAGACCGGGCGGTAAAGGAGACCGACCGGGTTGCCTTTTCTCTGCTTTACCAGGCGGGCTGCGATGTCTCCGGTATGGAAAACGGCGGCATGTACGCGCAGATGCTGGAAAAAGGGCTGAATTGCCCGCTGTCCTCCGGCATGGGCCGGCTGTTTGACGGCGCGGCGGCCATTTTGAATATAAAAACGCGCTGCTCCTATGAGGGGCAGGGGGCCGTGCTTCTGGAGGCGGCGGCGCTGGAGGACGAGGGCGAATACCCTGTCGTCCTGGAAGGCGAGCCTCTCCGCTTCGACTGGCGGCCCATGATCCGGGCCATGGTCGGGGACAGGGAGCGGGGAACGGAGACCGGCTTTATTGCCGCCCGTTTTATGAACACCCTTGTCCGTGTGGGAATGGAGCAGTGTATAGCAGCCCGCAGGGAGAGCGGAATAAACGATGTGGTGCTCTCCGGCGGCAGTTTTCAGAATATGTATATGATGAAGAGGCTGCCCAAGGCGCTGGAGAAGCTGGGCTTTCGGGTCTGGCACCACCGCAGGGTGTCCACCAATGACGAGGGCATCTCCCTGGGGCAGCTGATGATCGCGCAGCACTGCGCAGAAAAGAGTTAAAAGCATGTGCCTGGCAGTTCCGTTAAAATTGATTGAGATAGACGGCAAAAACGCCGTGGGCGAGTCCATGGGGATGCAGCGGAAGCTGCGGGTGGACTTTATCCCGGAGCCGAAGATCGGGGATTATGTGATCGTCCACGCGGGCTTTGCCATTGAGCGTCTGCCGGAAGAGCAGGCGCTGGAGGATATTGCCGCCTGGGAGGAGATCAGGGATGTCCTCTGAGGTGCGAAAGCTTTTGGCCGCCATAGAGGCCCTGCCGCTGGGGGAGACCCGGCTGATGGAGGTCTGCGGCACCCATACCATGGCCATTGCCAAATCAGGCATCAAGTCCATGCTGCCGGAGAAGGTGAAGCTGCTGTCCGGCCCGGGCTGCCCGGTCTGCGTCACGCCGCCTCAGGTGATCGACGCGGTGCTGGAGCTGGCCATGGGTCCGGAGATCACCATCGCCACCTACGGCGACATGGTGAGAGTCCCGGGCAGCAGGCCCGGCGACAGCCTGCAGCGGAGAAGGGCCCTGGGGGCAAAGCTCCTGGTGGTGTACTCCCCGGTGGACGCGGTGGAATACGCGAAAGAAAACCCGGACAGGGAAGTGGTGTTTCTGGGCGTGGGCTTTGAGACCACGGCCCCCGGCACCGCCGCCGCCGTGCTGACGGCGAAGGAGGAGAAGGTCAAAAATTTCTCCGTCCTGTCCATGCTGAAAACCGTGGAACCGGCCCTCCGGGCGCTGATGAAAACAGAGGACTTCAAGGTTCAGGGCTTTTTGTGCCCCGGCCATGTGGGGACCATTATCGGGGAGAAGGGCTTCGCCTTCCTGCCGGAGGAGTATCAGATGCCGGCGGTTATCGCGGGCTTTGAGCCGGAGGACATTCTGCTTTCCATCTATCTGCTGCTGCGGCAGATCGCGGAGGGCAGGCCCCGGGTGGAAAACCAGTACAAACGGGCGGTGTCCCCCAAGGGAAACGTGCTTGCCCAAAACATGATCGGCCGCTGCCTGGAGCCCCGGGCCGATCTCTGGCGGGGCCTCGGCCGGATCGAAAACAGCGGTTTGGGCTTCCGGGCGGAGTTTTCGGATTTTGACGCGGAGAAAAAGTTCTCCATCCGCTACGGGGAGGAGACAGGGCCAAGCGCCTGCCGCTGCGGAGATGTGATCTGCGGCAGGATCAGCCCGTCCCGGTGCCCCATGTTCGGAAAACGCTGTACGCCGGAGGACCCGGTGGGGCCCTGCATGGTCTCCTCGGAGGGGGCCTGCGCCGCGGCGTATAAATACCAGTCGGTGGAATGAGGCAAAAATGGACGAGATAATCACACTGGACTACGGCAGCGGGGGGAAAAAGACCTCCCGGCTCATCGAGCGCATGATCCTGCCGGCGCTGGATAACCCGGCCTTAAGCGAGCTGGGAGACGGCGCGGTGCTGGAGGGGGCGGAAAAGCTGGTCTTTTCCACAGACAGCTTTGTGGTGGACCCCATCTTCTTCCCCGGCGGGGACATCGGCAAGCTCTCCGTCTGCGGCACGGTGAACGACATCGCCATGTGCGGCGGTGTGCCGAAATTTTTAAGCTGTTCCTTCATTATTGAAGAGGGCTTTCCGGTCAAAGCGCTGGAAAAGGTGATCGCCTCCATCGGCGCCGCCTGCAAAAAGGCGGGGGTGCAGGTGGTCACCGGCGACACCAAGGTGGTGGAAAAGGGCCGGGGAGATAAGATCTATATCAACACCGCCGGCATCGGCGTGCTGAAATATCCGGGACTCAGCCCCAAGGCCATCAGAGCGGGGGACAAGGTGATCGTCTCCGGCACGGTGGGCGACCACGGTACCGCCGTGATGCTGGCCAGAAACGGCATGATGCAGGGGGAGATCCGTTCCGACTGCGCGCCGCTGAACGCCCTTGCGGAGGCGGTACTGTCCGGCAACGCCGGGGTGCGGGTGCTCCGGGACCCCACCAGAGGCGGCGTGGCCACCACCTTGAACGAATTTGTGGAGGACAGCGGCCTGGGCATAGAGATTGAGGAAGATAAAATTCCCGTTCGACCTCAGGTGCAAGCCGCCTGCGAACTGCTGGGGCTTGACCCGCTGTACTGCGCAAATGAGGGGAAGCTGCTCTGCGTTGTGGCCCCTGAGGACACGGAAAAGGCCCTTGCCGCCATGAAGAGCCTGCCCGAGGGGGAAAACGCCGCCGTCATCGGCAGCGTCAGCGCCCGGTATCCGGGAAAGCTTGTGATGAACACCGTCTTCGGCGGCAGCAGAATACTGCAAAAACTCACGGGAGCCCAGCTTCCGCGGATTTGTTGATAAAGTTGTTAAAACAAGAAGCTTATAATAAGAGGTGAATTGAATGCAGGAGTACAAAAGAATCGACATCGGCAAAGATCAGATCGTACCCGTTGCAGAGCGCATGAGAAAAGCGGGGGTCTACCTTGTGATGATCCACGCCTTCATCGACAAGGAAGGCCGGATGGACATCTCATGGGACTATGCGGTAGACCCGGCCATCGAGTCCTACCATGTGGTAGGCGAAATGAAGGTACCCTCTGTGGGGGAGATCTACGACACCGCTGCCACCTGGCCGGAGAGAGAGCTGAACGAGCTTTTCGGCATTGAATTCGAGGGGCTGGACGTTTCCAAGCGTCTGTTCCTGCCGGAGGATATGCTGGAGACCCAGGGCAAGGGCCAGATCATGGTCACGCCCCTGAAAGAGCTTGTTGAGAAAAATGTAAAGAAGGAGGAGGCATAAGATGAGCTATATCATTCCCATCGGACCCTACCATCCCGCCCTGGAGGAGCCTGTACACGCCAAGCTCTATACCGAGGGCGAGGTGATCAAGGAGGCCGAGGTATTCGTCGGATATAACCATCGCGGCATTGAAAAGCTGGCCACCGAGAGAAACGCCATCCAGACCCTGGTGCTGGTGGAGCGGGTCTGCGGTATCTGCTCCCACTCCCACGCGTTTACTTATGCCATGGCCGTGGAGACCATCAACGGCGTGGATGTGCCCAAGAGAGGCCAGTATATCCGCGTGATCACCGCAGAGCTGGAGCGTCTGCACTCCCATTTCCTGTGGCTGGGCATCGCCTGCCACATCATCGGCCACGACAGCATGTTTATGCACATCTGGGACGAGCGTGAGCTGGTCATGGATCTGCTGGAGAAGATGACCGGCAACCGTGTCAACTACGCCATGGTGACCATCGGCGGCGCAAGACGGGACATCAGCGATGAGCTTCGCCGGGAGATTCTGGCAGCCTGCGACAAGCTGAAGGCCCCTCTGGACCGGATCACCGAGATCGCCCTCACCGACAAGACCATCGCCATGCGCACCAAGGGCGTGGGCATGCTGCCCAGAGAGGATGCCATCCGCATGGGCGCTGTTGGCCCCCATGCCAGAGCCTCCGGCGTGAAGATCGACGTGCGCAAGGACGCGCCCTACTCCTCCTATGAGGACTTTGACTTTGACGTGCCCGTGGTGGACAGCGGCGACGTGTTTGCCCGCGTGGTGGTCCGCGCCCTGGAGTGCTACGAGAGCATCAAGATCATCCGTCAGGCTCTGGAAATGCTGCCGGAAGGCCCCATCAATCTGGGCAACAAGCTGCCCAAGATCCAGGAAGGCCAGGCTGTGGCCCGGCACGAGGCGCCCCGCGGCCAGCTCAGCCACATGGTGGTGGGCAACGGCGGGCTGAATAACCATCGTGTCAGCATCCACGTCCCCTCTTATAAAAATACCCCCACCATCCCCTTCATGCTGAGAAACAACACCGTCGCGGATGCGGGACTGATTATCGCGAGCATTGACCCCTGCTTCAGCTGCCTGGACCGGTAAAAGATGCACGAGCTTGCGATTGCAAAAGGAATTATCGACATTGTAAACGGCGAAGCAGAGAAACAGGGCTTTGCCCGGGTACTGGAGATCAGGCTGAGAGTCGGCGAGTTTTCCGGCATCATGCCGGACTGCCTCCGGGAATTTTTCCCCATCGCCGCCGCCGGCACCCCGGCGGAAAAGGCGGCGCTGACCATGGAGAGCATCCCGGCCCGCTTCCGGTGCCTGGACTGCGGCTACGAGGGGGAGGCGGACAGAAAAAACGCCTGCTGCCCCGCCTGCCGGAGCACGGCGGTAAAAATGATCGCCGGCCGCGAATTCTATGTGGAGAGTTTAAAAGTCGAATAACTATAAATAAAAGGAAGGAGAGGATCTCTCTTGCAAAAAACGAGATTTCCCGCAGTATTGGCTACCTTTATCGTTTCCTACGCCTTCTGGATCCTGCTCACCTGGTCCTTCTCGGCCCAGGAGCTTATCGTTGGAGCGGTAGTGTGCTTTTTGGTGGCGCTGTTCTCGGCCCGCTTCTTCATCCATGAAAGGTCTTTCTGGCTGTTTAACCCGCTGAGACTTCTTATCGCCCTGTTTTACTGGCTGGGCGTGTTCATGGTGGAGCTGTTCAAGGCAAACTGGGACATGGCAAAGCGCTGCTTCGGCGGCTGCAAGAAGGTTAACCCCGGCATTGTCAAGGTCCCTGTTGACCTGAAAAGCGATTATGCCCAGGCCGCGCTGGCCAATTCCATCACCCTGACTCCCGGCACCATCACCATGGACATCGCCGAAGAGGACGGGCAGACCTATTACTACATCCATTGGATCGATGTGCAGAAGCCCAGCGGAAAGGAAGCCGGCGACGCCATCAAAGGCACTTTGGAAAAATGGCTCAGGAGGGTATGGGAATGACAGACCTTTTGATTTTTGCAATATTTTTCGCAGCCCTTGCCATAATGAACTTCTACCGTTTCATCAAGGGCCCCACGGCGGCGGACAGAATGGTGGCCGCCGACAGCGCAGATATTCTGATCTCTCTGGCCATGGTGCTGTTTTCTCTTTACAGCGGCAGAGGCATCTATCTGGATATCTCCATCATCAGCGCAATGCTCGGCATTATCAACACCATGCTGGTAGGCCGTTATCTGGACAGAGGGAGGTGGCTGTATCATGCTGAGGATAATCATTGATGTTCTTATCGTTGTCGGCGCATTTTTCGCTCTGGCCGGCACCATCGGCGTGATGAAAATGCCGGACACCTTCAGCCGTATGCAGGCCAGCACCTGCATCACCACCATGGGCGTCATCGGCGTGTGCCTGGGCGCGCTGCTCTACGCCATCTTTATCATGGGAAGTCCTTCCACTGCCGTGAAGGTGGGCGTTATCGCCGCCCTCGTTCTTACCACTAACCCTGTGGGCGCCCACGCCATTGCCAAGGGCGCGTATCAGGCGGGCATCCGTCCGGAAAAACGGATGGAAACAGACGATTACAGGAGGGATTTCGATGAGTGAGCTTGTTGTTATACTCAATGTCCTGATCCTTGCGGGTATGGTCATCTCCGCGGTTCTGGCCGTGCATTTTGATAAACTCCTGTCCTCCATCATCGCCCTGGGCGCCACCGGCATTTTTGCTGCGGCGGAATTCCTGCTGCTCCAGGCGCCGGACGTGGCCATTTCCGAGGCAGCTGTGGGCGCGGCCCTCAGCCCGCTGATCCTCATCGTCACACTCAAAAAGATCAGAGGAGGGGACGATAAATGAAAAAATTTCTTACCTGGGTCTCACTGGCGGTCATATTTGTGGCGGGCATTTATGCCTGTGTGACCATGGCGGCTATGCCCCGCACCTATGACGGGCAGAACGCCAATGTCTCCGTGTATGATCTGAGCCGTGACCCCTCATCCTATGACGACAGCACCGCCGACGGCGCTGCGGCCGCCATCATTCAGCAGAACCTGGAAAAGACCCACGCCGTAAACGACGTCACCTCCATCGTTTTCGACTTCCGTGGTTACGACACCATGGGCGAGGCGTTTATCCTGATAACCGCCGTGGCCGGCAGCATGGTCATCCTCTTTACACATAAGGAAAAGAAAGGGAAGGAGGACGGCAAGGGTGAAGAATAACAACATTCAGATCAAGCGCGTGATACAGAGATGCGGCTGCGATACCATTCTTCCGCTGACGCTGGTCTATATCCTCTACCTGATCCTCCACGGTCACCTTTCCCCGGGCGGCGGCTTCCAGGGCGGCGTACTTATGACGGCAGTGGTCATCCTGATGTATCTGGGCCACGGCTATGAGAGAACCACAAAAGCGGTAAGCTTCGGTCTGCTGCATGAGGCGGAGGGCTTTGCCTCCACTATGTATGTGGCTCTTGCCATGCTGGGCGTGGCTGTGGGCGCACAGTTTTGCCAGAACGTACTCTACACTGTGGGAAATCAGGGCGACCTGTACAGCTCCGGAACGATTTTCTGGATGAATGTAACGGTGGGAATCAAGGTCATTACCGGTATCGGATCCTTATCACTCATTATGCTGGGCGTGCTGAACAGCATAGATGTGGACTACAAAAAGTGAGGTAAGACGATATGATATTAATGAATTACATCGTGGCCTTCTTTCTGATCTGCCTGGGTTTCTACACCGTGGTTACCAAGTACAACCTGGTCAAGACCGTTATCGGCCTGTCCATCGCGGACTACGGTGTGAACCTGCTGATCATCAGCATCGGTTTCAACCCCGGCGGCACCGCCCCAATTTTTACCTGGAGCGAACTTAACCCGAACAGTTTCTTCGTTGATCCCATCCCCCAGGCCCTTACGCTCACCAGCATCGTTATCGGCGCCTGTGTCACCGCAATGTCCCTGGCGCTGGTGATCAAGCTTGAGGAGCAGTACGGCACCATCGACACCAGGGAGATAAGGAGGCTGAGAGGATGAGTATGTTAAGCTATCAGCATTTCCCCATCTACTCCATTATGGTGCTTTTCCTGGGCGCTTTTCTGATCGTGATGCTGGGCAGAAACAAGGCCGTGAGAAATGTTCTCGCCCTGCTGTCGGTCACCGCGTCCTTCTGCTTCCTGGCAGCCCTGGTAAAGCCCGTGATGATCAACGGCGAGATCATCGCCTACTGGATGGGCGGCAGAGTTCCCGCGGGCGGCTATGCCATCGGCATTGCCCTTGAGGTGGACGCCCTGAGCCTGTTCTTCGGCCTGCTGGTCGCCACCGCTGTGCTCGTCTCCTGCATATACTCCATCCAGTATATGAGCCACGACCACAACGTGCGTGAGTATTATACACTGTTTCTCATGCTCTCTGGCGGCGTTATGGGTCTTGTCCTCTCCGGCGATATCTTCAACATGTTCATCATGGTGGAGATCCTTACCTTTGCGGCAGTGGCGCTCACCGCTTTCCGGAATACGGCCAAGGGCGCGCTGGAAGCGGCGTTCAAGTATCTGGTGGTCGGCTCCATGGGCTCCACCTGCATCCTGGTGGGCACCATCATGCTTTACGCCCAGATACATACCCTGAACTTTGCCCAGCTGTCCGCGCTGATCCCCGGCAACCTGAATAACGCCACAAAGCTTGCCTTTGCGCTGCTGTTCATCGGCTTTGCCACCAAGGCCTTTATCGTACCCTTCCACCCCCTGGCGGCGGACGCCCACGGCGCGGCTCCCGCCTCCATCTCGGTGCTCATCTCCGGCGTTCTGACCAAGTCCGGTATCTACGGCATCATCCGTCTCTGCTACTTCCTGTTCCAGAGCATGGGCCTGGGCACCGTCCAGTTCATGCTGGTGTTCTTCGGCTGCATGAGCATGTTCATCTGCGTGACCATGGCACTGGCCCAGCACGACTTCAAGCGTCTGCTGGCCTTCCACAGCATCTCCCAGATCGGCTATGTGCTGACGGCTGTGGGCCTGTGCACCGCCCTGGGCATCTCCGCCGGCCTCTACCACGCAATGAACCACACCCTGTTCAAGGGCCTGCTGTTCCTTGCCGCCGGCGCTGTGCTGCACCAGACCGGCACCACCGATCTGGACCGGCTGGGCGGCCTTTCCCGGAAAATGCCCTGGACCACGGTCCTCTTCCTCATCGGCGCCTTCTCCATCAGCGGCATCCCGCCCTTTAACGGCTTTGCCTCCAAGTGGATGATCTATCAGGCCACCTATGAAAAGGCTGTGGAGTCCGGCAACATCGGCTTTTTGCTTGTCACCATTATCGCGCTGATCACCAGCGTTCTGACTCTGGCCTCCTTCGTGAAGGTCAGCCAGTCCGTGTTCTTCGGCCAGCTCCCCAAGGAGTATGAGAATGTGAAAGAGGTCTCCTTCGGTATGCGCTTTGCCATGTGCATCTTTGCCCTGCTCTGCGTCTTTACCGGCCTCTTCCCCGATGTGGTCACCAGGTACCTGACCGAGCCTGCCGCAAACGCGGTGTTCAATGTGACCGGCTACATCAATTCCATGATGGGCTCCGGCTACGCCGAAAGCGTCATGGGCGAAAGCCTCCCCGCGGCGCAGATTTGTACCTTTGTGGAGGTGGGCTGCTGGAACCCCGTGTCCTGGCTGCTGGTTCTGGCCATCGCACTGCTGGCTGTCACCCTGGTCGCCGTCTGCGGCAAGTATGACCAGGTCAGCGAGAATAAGGGCGCGGCCCTCACCGACAGCAAGTACGACCTGTTCTTCGGCGGCGAGGAGAGCGTATACTCTCAGGTCGGCGGCGGAGACCTGTTCTGGGGCTTCAAGCACAACTGGCGTCATTACTTCAGCTTTATGCACGATCTGCACAGCGGTATCGTCAACGACTACGCCCTGTGGGCGGTGGTCGCTCTGGCCCTTGTCACTGTGTTCCTGCAGATAGTTCTTTAAGGAGGTGGGAAACATGAGTACAGTTCTGACTGCCCTGCAATATCTGGGCTATATCCTGATTTTCCCCGGCTTCCTGTTCTGCTTTTTGGCCGGTATGCTCCTCTGCGGCATTGACCGCAAGGTAGTGGCAAAGATGCAAAAGCGCGTGGGCCCTCCCATACTCCAGCCCTTCTATGACTTCTTCAAGCTCCTGGGCAAGGAGACCATCGTCCCCGCGGCAGCCTCCAAGGTGGTGTTCCTGGCGGCCCCTCTGGTGGGCTTTGCGGCCCTGGTGGTGATCCAGCTTTTCATCCCGGTGTTCACCTTCACCGTGTTTTCCAGTGTGGCGGACGTGATCGTCATCCTTTACCTGCTGCTGATCCCGGCTATGGCCGCCATTCTGGGCGGCGCGGCCTCCGGCTCCCCCTATGCGGGCGTGGGCCTGAGCCGTGAGATGGTCACCATCATCTCCTGCGAGCTGCCCCTGGTGCTGATCCTTCTGGCCGTGGGCAAGACCGTGGGAAGCTTCCTCGGCACGGGGATCACCTTCTCCCTGACCGATATCGCGGCCTATCAGGCGGCAAACGGCAGCCTGATCACCAAGGCCAGCATGATCCCCGCCGCCATCGCCATGCTGCTGGTCATCCCCGGCGAAACCGGCAACCACCCCTTTGACGCGGCGGAGGCGGAGACCGAGATCTGCGAAGGCCTGCTCGCCGAGTACAGCGGCGCGCCTCTGGCGGTCTACAAGCTGACCCACGCCGTGAAGATGCTGACGCTCACCTCCCTGTTTGTGGCGCTGTTTCTGGGCGGAATCGGCACCGGCATAATGCTGGTGGACGGCATTATTCTGTTCCTGCTGTGCGTGGTGCTGACCATCCTCACCATCTCTCTGGTGCACGCCGTCACCGCCAGACTGAAGATCGAGCAGATATTCAAGTATTACTGGACCGTGGTCTCCGGGCTTGCGCTCATCAGCCTTGTCCTGGCCTGGTACGGACTGTAAGGAGGGGAGAACATGTTTAAGAAATTGATCGCGGAGAGCACCGCCAAATCCCCCTGGCTCTTTCACATCAACGCCGGCTCCTGCAACGGCTGTGATATCGAGCTGGTCTCCGTCCTGACCCCGCGTTACGACGCGGAGCGCCTGGGCTTCAAGCTGACGGGCACCCCCCGCCACGCCGACATCGTGGTGGTCACCGGCCCTGTGACCAAGCAGTCCCTGCCCCGCGTGCTGAGAGCCATCTCCCAGGTGCCCGAGCCCCGCTGCATCGTCACCATGGGCTCCTGCCCCCAGTCCGGCAACGTGTTCAAGGGCAGCTACTCCGTGGCCGGCCCTCTGAGCAAGTATGTGCATGTGGACGTGGACGTGGCCGGCTGCGCCCCCAAGCCTGAGGCCGTTATCGACGGCCTGGCCCTGGCCACCAAAATTCTGAAGGAAAAGAGGGAGCAGATGTAATGGATTTTCCGTTTGTAAAAGAGGCCATATCTCAGCTTTTCAGCAAATCAAGCTGCGCCATGTACCCCGCTGTTCCCAGTGAGGCCGCCCCCCACTACCGGGGCAGAATCGTCTACCATCCTGACCGCTGCATCGCCTGCGGCATGTGCGAGCGTGTCTGTGCCGGCGGCGCCATCTCCCGCACCATCGAAAAGACCGAAGAGGGAGACAGGGTGACGCTGAGCTTTAACCTGGGCTCCTGCACCTTCTGCTCACATTGCGCGGACTTTTGCACCCACAAGGCCATTGAGTTGACCGGCGACTACCACATGGTGGCCACCAGGGAGGAGGACCTGATCGTTACCGGAAGCTTTATCAAAAAGCCCCCGGTGAAGAAAGCGGCCCCCGCGGCGGGCCAGGCAAAGCCTGCGGAGGCGGCTCCCGCCTGCGCAGTGGCGCCCCGGGAGGACGGCAAGCCCGTCAGCGACCCGTCCAGGTGCGTCTACTGCACCCTCTGCGCCAAAAAGTGCCCCGCCGGGGCCATCGAGGTGGACCGGGCCAACAAGACCTGGAAGCTGGACGACGAAAAATGCGTTGGTTGCGGCACCTGCGCCGAGGCCTGCCCCAAAAAGTGCATCCTCATGTGAGATGATAACGGAACAAGTCAAGGGAACGAATACCGTTCCCTTGATTTTTTCGTGTTATGGGCGTATTATATTATCCTCATATAAAATTTGGAGGATTACCATGGCAAAAACCAAAGGACAAAACTACATGTACGGCGCGGCCATCCTCACGGCAGGCGTTGTAATAATGAAGATCCTTGGCTTCATCTACAAGGTTCCCATTGCCAATATTATCGGTGACGACGGCTATTCCATGTTCCTCGCCACCTACAACATATATAACGTGTTTCTGACCCTGGCCACCGCCGGGCTGCCCGTCGCCCTGTCCCGCATGATCTCCGAGGCCAACGCCGAGGGACGGCCCATGCAGGCAAAGCGCACCTTCTCCGTGGCCTGGTGGACCTTCTTCGTGGTGGGGCTTGTATGCACGCTCGTTATGTTCTGCTTTCCCGGACAGCTGGCGGACAGCGTGCTGCACAATCCGGACGCCGCGCCCAGCATCCGGGCCATGGCCCCGGCTGTGCTGCTGGTGTGCCTCGTGTCCGCCTACCGGGGCTATTGCCAGGGCTACGGCAACATGATCCCCACCACGGTGGGACAGGTGCTGGAGGTGCTGGCCAAGGTCATCGTGGGCCTGATTCTGGCCTATGTGATCATGAAGGCCGGAATGGGCAAGCCGCTGGCCTCCGCCGGAGCCATCTTCGGCGTGACCACAGGCTCTCTGGCGGCTCTGGTGTATATGTTCATCTACAAGCGGAAAAACTACCGGGACGAGGAGCTGGACACGCCGGACACGCCGGACAGCACCGGCAAAATCCTCAGCCGCTTTCTCCGCATCGGTGTACCCATCGCCCTGGGCACCAGCGCGCTGTCCCTGCTGAACTTAGTGGACTCCAGCCTCTGTATGGACCGGCTCCAGTCCGCCGCAGGCTTTGCGTATCAGGACGCAAAGACCCTCTACGGCGTATACGGCAAGGCCCAGACCCTGTTCAATCTGCCTGCCGCCTTTATTACGCCCCTGACCATCTCCGTGGTCCCGGCCATCGCCTCCGCCATTGCCCGGGGCGAGAATGACAACGCCACCCAGATCTCCGAGGACTCCATGCGTGTCTCCGCCGTCCTGGCCATGCCCATGGGTGTGGGCCTTGCGGTGCTGTCCTACCCCATTATGCGCGTCATCTACCCGGACAGCCACAGCGCCGGCCCGGTGCTGCTTGCCATTATGGGCATTGCGTCCATCTTCGTGTGCGTGGTGCTGATGGAAAACGCCGTGCTTCAGGCCTCCGGCAAGGAGAAGCTGCCCATGTACACCATGCTTGTGGGCGGCGTGGTGAAGATCGCCGTGAACTGGTTTTTGGTGGCCGACCCCAGGATCAATATCTACGGCGCGCCCATCGGCACCCTGGTAAGCTACCTGGTCATGTTTATTATAAACTTTGTGTTCATGTGCTTTGCCCTGGACAAAAACCCGCGCCTGAGCCGCATCCTGATCCGGCCCGGCGTCAGCAGCGTTCTGATGGGCGCGGCGGCCTGGGGCGTGTACGGACTGACAGCCAGATTCATCGGCGCGGGGAGTTGGTCCCGTATGGCCCTGTGTATGCTGGTCGCGGTGGCCGCAGCGGTGATCGTGTACTTCGTCTCGGTCATTGCCCTGCGCGGGATCACCAGAGAGGACATGAAGCTGATCCCCGGCGGTGAAAAAGTGGCAAAAATCCTGCATATGCGTTAAAAAACCGCGTTTTTGCGAAATAGGTCTTGATAATATGAGCAAAATATGGTAGCATACATTTCGCCGCTGTTTTCCGGCGGGAAAAATTCATTCGCATGAGTATTCTGCCGTATTTTCGGGCAGACTCATCATAAACATGGCATCGCTGCCGTATTTTAGGAGGATTACACATGAATAAAACCGAACTGGTTGCTGCTGTTGCAGAGAAGACCGGCATGTCCAAGAAGGACAGCGAAAAGGCAGTCAACGCAGCATTCGATTCCATTACCGAGGCTCTGGTTGCCGGTGAAAAGGTACAGCTTGTCGGCTTCGGCGCATTTGAGGTCAAGGAGCGCAACGCCCGCGTTGGCCGCAACCCCAAGACCAAGGAGACCATCGAGATCCCCGCATCCCGCGTCGCTTCCTTCAAGGTGGGCAAGGCCCTCAAGGACGCAGTTTCCAAGTAAGACAAAAAACAGCAGCCTGAACGGCTGCTGTTTTTCTTAAAGGAGAAGATATGAGACTTGACAAATACTTAAAGGTATCCCGCCTGATCAAGCGCCGCAGCGTGGCCAACGAGGCCTGCGACGGGGAGCGGGTCAGCGTCAACGGCCGGCAGGTCAAGGCCAGCTACCAGGTGAAGGTGGGCGATATCATCGAGATCGCTTTTGGCCAGCGCACGCTGAAGGTGGAGGTCACGGAGATCAACGAGACGGCCAATAAAGCCTCTGCACCTGCTATGTACAAGGAACTGGAATAAAAATGACAAAAACCGGCCGGACATGTGTCCGGCCGGTTTGTCATATATTTATATCAAATAAAGTGCTTCCTTACGCTCTCGGTTGCGGTCTCGGCGTCTGCAGAGACGCTGATGACGAACTCAATCTTCTCCGCCTCGGAGAACTTGTCCAGCCAGGCGATAAAGGCATCAAAGGACTCGGGAGATTTGTCCTCTACCAGCTTGTAGAAGTTGTCCACAAAGACATGGGTGATGTCGTAGTTGCCGGCATGAATGCCGCTGATGAAGCCTTTAAGAAATTCGTATGTTCCGATGGCGTATGCACCGGCGTCTATAAGACGGGCCTGATAGGGGATGTCGTAGGTGAGCTTTCTGTCCTTTTCGATGCAGACAACGTCGCCGTCGCCCACGTTTACGGCCTCGCGCACCAGCTCCACCAGCTTTTTGGTCTTGCCGGAGCCCTTCAGTCCCATGATGATCTTAACCAAGATAACCACGCTCCTTTTCTTGTATGTACCAATAGCTTACCATTTTTCTTGCAAACGTGCAATAGGATATTTGAAAATAAAAATGAATCTGCCGTAAATTTTCAAAAGCATGCAAAAGGAATATTCTGGCAGGGAGGACCCCGCGTTTTTAGACAATTTAGCCCAAAGTGACATACTGTCGGCCATAATGTCTTGACGATATTGAACGAACATGTTAAAATTTCTACGGACTAAACCGGAAATATTTTTATGTCAAAACGGAAAAAGAGGTGTATTGCTTGAAAGACCTGAAGCATCTGATTTACTTTGAGAATCTGCTGCAGGAGGCCCAGAACGAGTTGGTGACCAAGGCGGTCGAGGATGGGAAGCGTGCCCTGGGATATAACTGCTACTACATACCGGAGACCCTGCTCAACCTGCCCGGCTGTTTCTCCAGCCGCCTGCGCGCCCCCCGCTGCACTTCCACGGACGTGGCCAGCTACTATATGACCAACCGCACCTGCCCCTATGTCCGCTCCATTCTGGAACGGGCCATTGAAGGCGGATACAGCTATCTGGACGCCCTCTTCGGCGCGGAGAACTGCGCTGCCATGGAGCGCATGGAGGAGCACTTCTTCCTGCTGAAGCTGGTGAAGAAGGACAGCTTCTTTGTCACCCAGATCGACCCACCCATGAAGGGGAACAAAACCAACCTGGACTACTACAAGGCCCAGCTCAAGCTGAAAGTGGTGGATGAGCTGGAGAAGCGCTTCGGCGTGGACGTGTCCGAGGAGGCCATGAGAGCCGCCATCGCCGACCACAACGAGATCAGCCGGGTCATCACCGAGATCGGCGACTACAGAAAGCTGGACAACCCGCCCATCACCGGCTATGAGTTCCATGTGATCCAGCTGGTGAGCCAGGTGTGCCCCCATTATCTTATCCTGCCCTATCTGCAGGAGACCTTGGAAGAGATCAAGACCCGCCAGCCGGAGGAAAACTTCCCCTACCGGGCCAGAGTGGCTCTGGTGGGCTCCGAGATCGACGATCCGGACTTTACCAAGCTCATCGAGAGCTGCGGCGCCATGGTTGTGGCCGACCGCTACTGCTTCGGCAGCTTCCCCAGCCGGGAGCAGATCGAAATTTTGCCCGGCGAGACCGCTTTTGACGCCATCTGCCGCCATTACCTGCACTGGAACCAGTGTGCCCGCTTCATGGACGGCATGAAGATCGACCAGCGCCACAGCGAGGTCAAGCGCCTGGTGGACGAATTCAAGGCTGACGGCGTGATCTACGAGAACATGAAGTTCTGCGAGTTCTGGAGCTATGAGAAGGTCCTGGCCTCCCATATCTTTGTCAACGAGCTGCACATCCCCACCTGCACCATTGAGAAGGAATACGCCCTGGGCGCCGTGGGCCAGCTGCGCACCCGCTTCCAGGCCTTTATCGAGTCGCTGGAAATCAAGAACATTCAGGGAGGCAAGTGAAATGAAGATAACCGACAAGCTTATCGCTTCCATTGATAAAAAGCTTCAGCGCTTTGATCCCATCTGGCGGGCCGAGAACGGTCTGGGCGGCCAGCGCGACCGCTATTACGACAAGACCGGCGTTGCCAAATACCGCGAATGGCGCGGCGTGAAGGACACCTTCTATGACTACACCCAGTGGCTGAAGAACCTGGGCTCCATGGCGCTGATGGTGGGCTCCGCCCCCATCCCCTGCCTGAAGGGCTTCTGGGAATACCGCTGGATGGGTTCCTATCTGGGCACCTTCATGTTTATTGACCGCCTGTTCGAGGGCTACCGGGGCTATGAGCTGCGTATTGCCCACAAGAACATGCACGCCATCGTGCAGAGCCTGACCAAGAAGATTGCCCTGGTCCTGGCAAACGACAAGCGCCTGGGCGGGGGCCCCCTCAGCGACGTGATGGTACCCATGGACGAGGTGCTGCCCCCGCTGTTCATGGCCGGCTTCAAAGAGCTGATCCCCATCCCCCTGCAGACCCTGCCTGAGTTCATCATCTGCGACGTTGACCAGCACATCGAGCCTTACTATATCGACGTGGCCGAGGCCTACGGCCTGCCTGCCGATGTGTGCTCCCGCTGCGCGGCGGAGACCGGCGTGGCCATTGACGATGCTTTCCCCATCTTCGGCAAGGCCTTCCTGACCACCAACATGCCCTGCAACGCCTCTGAGGCCACCTCCATGTTCCAGCGCCGCCGTCTGGGCCTGCCTGACCAGCCCGTCACCATGGCCATGATCCACAACGAGCCGGGCGCACACCCCTACTCCACCCAGGAGCTGAAAGACGCCATCGACTTTATCGAGAAGGAATACGGCGTCAAGTACGATTGGGACGCCCTCTTTGCCCGGGCAAAGCACATGAACGAGCAGAACACCATCGAGCTGGAGAAGTGGGACTACTTCAAGACCCCCTATTCCGCCCTGGTGGGCATTGCGGAGACCCTGTACCGGCTGTACTCCTGGGCCTCTGTCAACGGCCAGGAGGATTACTTCACCAAGACCGACCGGAAGGTCATCAAGATCATGCGCAAGGCCTACGAGGAGCGGTACCAGCCCTTCGGCGGCAAGACCCGCCACCGCGCCTTCCTTTGGGGCCCCTCCGCCGTGTACTACACCGACTTCCCCACCTGGATACAGAACTGCTGGGGCATCAATATCGTGCTGAATATGGACTCCACCATGGGCCACAACATGATCAGCACCGACGATCCGGAGCAGGCCATCAAGGATCTGGCCCTCTTCTCCGAAAAGGGCGTTATGCGCCACCACGCCGTAGGCGGCTGGGACAATGTGAACGCCGTGTGGGAGTGGGCAAAGAACTTCAATTGCGACATGGTCCTCTTCAACGACAACATCGCCTGCAAGGGTATGCTGGGCGTCCACGCAGTCATGGAGGAGCAGGCCAGAGATCTGGGCTTCCACTTCATCTTCATCGAGCACGATCTGGAGGACTGCCGCACCGTCTCCCGCCAGGCCATGAGAAACTGCGTCAACAACTATATGTCCGTTGTGCTCAACGAGAAGCCTCTTGACCCCACCATCGTTGAGTTTGACGACTCCGAGGCATACTAAGAAAGGCGGATAGGCAATGAAGAAATTTTGGAAAGTTTTATTCAAGATATTGGGCAAGACCCTGCTTGTGGCGCTGATCGCCTTTGTGGCCACCTTTGCCCTGTACATGTTCAACGGGGAGAACAAGCTCATTTACTATGTGATCCGCCCCTTCCTGAACAAGCACTACGACGCTCAGGTGAGAGACAGAAAAATTTAAGTCCAACGGAGCTTATCCCTGCGCGGCATAGCCGCGCAGGGATAGTTTTATATCCGTTATTCATATTTTTTGCCAACGATATACAGGGGAATAAACAGTCCGCCCAGATACAAAAACAGCAGAACCATCTTTGTAGATAAGGTATCCAGAAGCCCGGGCACCACACTGCCCAGAAGCAGAAAGATAAAAGGAAGGCCAGCCATGCCGGCTGCGGCCCATATCCGCAGGGCTCGGACGATATGAGGCCAGTTGCTGTTGTTGAAGTGCAGCCCCGGGATGTTCATTCTGAGAGGGCCACTGCTGTATGCGCTGATTTTGTTCTCATCGTAGTAAGTGGGGAGCCGGTCTTTGACCAGAAACCAGAAATATATCCCGAAACCGAAGCTCATCAATACCAGAGTGAGAAGTGTGCTGTCCATCCTGCCGCTGTGCAGGATCAGCAGCATTTCCGCCAGTGCGGCAGCGGCGCAGACGGTGAAGATCAGCGCGGCTTTGCGCCGCTTTTCCTTTTGCTTTTCCGGGCTGTCCCCGGATAACGTGATGGCCTTTTTCACCAGCTTGTCCACCTGCTCCGCGTCCATCCCGGCGCCGTCGTCCAGCCTTCTCCCCTCTAAAAGCGCGGAGACCGTGACGCCCAATGTTTCCGCCAGGGGGATGAGCAGGGAGACGTCCGGCAAGCTCAGCCCCGTTTCCCTTAGTTAAAGATATTGTTGGGTATCTCAAGATGTGTCATTCGATTTTGCCGATAAAGCGGTAGAAGATTTCCACTTCCTGTTCCCGGCTTCCGTCCTCACTTTTGACCGCTTCATGGACAAGGATTTTTTC
>JALFOM010000070.1 GCA_022782265.1 Clostridiales bacterium
GCTATCGGCATGGTGAACTGCAAGACCACAGCTGTCCGTTTACTGCCGGCTCCCGGTAAGACTGTGGGCGGCACTATTGAGATGGGCGGACTGCTGGGCAGCGCCCCGGTGATGCCGGTGCACCCTGAGTCCAGTGCGGACTTCATTGCGAGAGGCGGCCGCATTCCGGCGCCGCTCCACAGCTTGAAAAACTGATTTTAGAAGGACCGCCTTCAGGCGGTCCTTCTTTCTTGTTGAACCTTGACGGAAAAAGAATAGCATGCTATCATACTGGAGAAAGGGGTGACAGTATGGACGAGCTGGGTTCCTGCGGTGGCCTGATCAAGCAGATTCACGACGCGCTGGAAAAGAGCGCCAACAACGCCATGCGTCCCCAAGGGATGACTATGGCGCAGTACGGCGTCCTGCTGGCCTTGAATCGGGCGGAGGATGGAACGCTGCCGTTGAAAGAACTGGAACAGCTTTTGCGGGTGGCTCAATCCACGGCGGCGGGCATTGTGGCCCGGCTGGAACAGAAGGGCTTTGTGGAGGGCTTTGGTGATCCCGCGGACCGCCGGGTGAAGCTGGTGCGCATCACGGCGGCGGGAGAGGCCTGCTGCCGTCAGGCGGAGCGGAACATGGAGCAGACAGAGGCGAATCTGCTGTCCGGCCTGACGGAGACTGAGCGGTCCATTTTCCTGACCCTGCTGAAAAAGGTGCGGGATACCCTGCAATAAAATGTCCGCTGAATGGGGCGGTGACTTAAGAAAACATTTATGTAGAAGTCGGTGTAGTGTTATGCTACACCGGCTTTCGCTATTTTTTGGGCTGCTTGGGATTGTTCCCTTGCTTCCTCAAAATCAAATGCACCAATGAAATTGTAAACGATCTGGATGTCACGAACCTTTATGCGTGGTTCGTTTTCGTCGGGCGTGTAGACATCAGAAATGTAAATCTTCTCGACGAACTCCCGCAGAATACTTGTGTCAAGCTGGGTCATATCGGTGTATTTTTTGACCGCAGCAATGAAATGTTTGACGTTAATTTTCTGCTTCTCCTGCTGCTTCACGTCCTGACGCAGATTTTCCACCATCGTCTTTAGACTGGCCTGCTCCTGCTCGTAGTCGTGGGACAATTTGATAAACCGTTCATCGGACAGTTTGCCGGAAATGTTATCCTCATACAGTCGTTTGAAAATAACGTCCAGTTCCGCTATCCGTTTTTCAGCTTGGGCTAACACATCCTTTTTCTGTGCCAGCTCCTTATCACGCTCCCGCAGGTCACGGTCTGCTGCCCGCTGTATAAAATCGTCCTCAAACTGTGATACATACGCAATCGCCTCTCGGAGATTTCTCAAAACGATTTCTTCAAGGACAACGCGACGGATGGAATGTGTCGTGCAAAGGGTACGGTCTTTGCGATAAGTAGAGCAAATGTAGTATTCCTGTTCCGGCTTAAAATTGTTAGCCCGGCACAGGTACATCTTGCCTCCGCAATCAGAGCAGAACAGCAGGCCAGAGAACATACCCATTTCTCCCATCTTGGTAGGGCGGCGTCGTCCCTGACGAATATTTTGAACAATCAGAAAAACACTTTCCTCAATGATAGGTTCTTGGGTGTTCTCAAAAATCACCCATTCAGAGGGGTCATTCCACAGCTTCTTTTTGCTCTTGAACGATTGCTTGGTGGTCTTGAAGTTGACCGTGTGGCCTAAATACTCAACACGCTCCAACATACGGGAAACCGTTTCATTTGTCCATTTATACGGGTCTGCCGTTGACTTATTGGAAACTGGCAGTCCTTTTGCCCTTGCGTAAGCAGTAGGATTTAAGACTTTGCTTGTCCGCAGCCATTTGGCGATCTGGGTAGGCCCCATGCCGTCCACACACAGCGAAAAGATCTTCTGGACAACAGCAGCAGCTTCTTCATCCACAATCCACTTTTTCTTGTCCTCCGGGTCTTTCTTATACCCATAAGGCGGGATGGTGGTAAGGTGTTCGCCGGAGCGTCCTTTGGATTGCCACGTTGCACGAATTTTCTTGCTGGTGTCCTTGGCGTACATCTCATTGAACACGTTACGGATAGCGGTAAACTCGCTGTCCCCGCGTACACTATCCACGCCGTCATTCACCGCAATAAAGTGGACGCCGTATTCCGGGAACAGCATTTCCGTATACATACCCACTTGGAGATAATTGCGGCCAAATCGGGACATATCTTTGACAATAACCCGCTTGATCTTTCCAGCCTTTATATCGGCAAGCATCCGCTGGAAGCCGGGCCGGTTGAAATTCGTCCCGGAGTACCCGTCGTCCTCATCATAGTGGCGGATAGCTGTATAGCCGTGATCGCGGCAATATTTTTCCAGAATTTTTTTCTGGTTGACAATACTGTTGCTCTCGCCCTCTAATTTATCCTCTTGGGACAAACGCTCATAGCAGGCGGTAATACCATCGGTATCATCCTCCTGCGGTTGATTTTTGACGTAGAATTGCAGCACTGTATTCTGGATGGCAGCACGGGTTTCTGTCTGCAAAGGACTGGTATTGACAACACGCTGAAATGAACTGACAGGTGTAATATCATGGTTCATCATTTCTGCTCACCGCCTTTCTCAAAAGAACGGACAAGCGTAGAATAGATGTTGCAGCCTGCCAACAAGTCGCTACCCTCCGTGATGGAGATAACCGACGCACCGTATTTCGCGGCGTTCTCCATGAATTGCAAGGTATCAAGCATATTCCGGGAAAGCCGGTCAATGCTGCTCACAACCACCGTATGAATCCGTTGGTCGTGGATGTGCGCCTGCAATTTCTGAAAGCTCGGACGGTCTGGGTTTGTCCCCGAAAAACCGTTATCTGCATACAGGATATAGCTGTCAATACCGTGTTGCTGCGCGTAATGCAGCAGTTGGTACATTTGATTGTCAAGGTACAGGTTTGTATCATCATTTTTCCGTGCTGCACGATAATATAGTGCAGTCACCATTTCCGGCTGTTTATTCATATTTTGCCTCCTATTCCGCAGCCGGAAAACGAGGCATTGATACGGTATTATTGTACCATACCATGCCCCGTTTGTCTGCATATAGGTTATGAAAAAAGCCTTAATTTTCGGCTCTTTGTTTACTTAAATCATTTTGAATAAGACGATTGATTTTCGTTACTGCGTTTTCAGTGGCCCCGTCTTTCACGGTGGCCCTGACAATATAGCGAACGCCTCCGATCTCGTACTGGCGTACTACGGGGGCGTTAGTTTTCTGATTTAATGCCGTATTCATACGGTCAAATCCCCCTTTCGCTTATACTGGTTTTTCATCGGAAGTGGGCAAAAAACGGACGGCTGATGGCATCAGCTCCACAGGAATTTCACCTCGGCCCATGCTTGTGGGTGCGCCGCGCAATGCTGTGTGGGCGTTCAACGCGGGAGTATCGTTAGCGTATGTGCCACTGCTTATGAGCTGCCAACTCTCGGTGTAGATGGTTCTCGCTCACTCATAGGATATGAGGTCATGACGCATCCACCGACGCGGTACATACAGAATGTGTCCGTTGCCCTATACTGCGCCGGTGGCCTCCCATCGGGCTTTCTTTTTCAAGGTGCTGCCAGCGGCCCGCGGCAGAGGGAAGAAACAGGGAAAGGGTTAAGCTATTTCAGTCTCCGGGGGCCGGTTCGTCACGGTATCGTGACGATGGAAGAAATGAGCTTGATTTCCAGACGGCGCTTCATGTACTCGTCTACGCACACATGAGGCTGGCCGTATTCGTCGTAAAGCGTCCGGGTACACAACTTGTTGATGTAGCCCTCGTAGTACCGCAATACTCGTTCCACGGCCTCTGCATCACCGGCGCGGGCGGCCTCGATCACCGAAAGGTGCAAAAGCTCAATGCCTTTGTAGTTGGGATTTTTCATCCGCGTCTAACCTCCCTCCGGCATCAACGCCATCAATTTTGTTCGCAGCTCTTTCAGCGTTTTTGTCCTGTGCCGCTGGACGGCACTTCTGGACATTCCCATGAGT
>JALFOM010000152.1 GCA_022782265.1 Clostridiales bacterium
AGGCGATCCCCATTCGTACCCGTTATGACCGGCAGGCTACGGAGCAGCGTATCCTGTCCACCTGTGTGAAGCTCTTCCTGGAGCAGGGCTTCAGCAACACCCCGCCCAAGCAGATCTTTGAGGAGGCAGATGTCAGCGCCGGCACCTTTTACCACCTGTTCAAGGCCAAAAGCGACGTTCTGAGAGAGTTCATCGGCTTCATGTTCTCCAACCAGTTCGGCATCGCCGGAAAGATCATCGGACCGGAGGCAAGCCCTGTGATGCTCTATGCCGTGGAGACCAGCATCCAGCTAACCCTGGTAGAGCTGAACGAGAATCTGCGGGAGGTCTATGTAGAGGTCTACACCCAGCCGGATCTGCTGAATCTGATCCATCAGCACACCACCGCAGAGCTCCAGAAGATCTTCTCTTCCTATCTGCCCCAGGCCACCGGCAGCGACTTCTATGAGATGGAAATCGGCACCGCCGGAATCATGCGCGCCTACATGGCCCGCCCCTGCGACGTCTATTTCACCCTGGAGCGCAAGCTGGAACGGTTCCTGCGGACCAATTTGTGCGTTTTCGAGGTGCCCAAGGAGGAAATCGAGGCCGTCATCGCATCCGTGCTGTCCCTGGACATCCGCACCATTGCAGACGACGTCATGCAGCAGCTGTTCCGGGCGCTGGAAATGCAGTATTCCTTTACCCTGAACAAGAAGTCCGTTTTCAAGACGGAGGAATAAAAAAACGGGGCTGTTAAATGCAACAGCCTCGTTTTTGCTTCCTATTTTACTTCCCAAACAGCTTCCCGAAGGCGGCGCTGGTTTTTTCCATTTGGGCGGCGGTCTTCTCCAGGGCGGCGATCAGATCGTTCAGCTTCTCGATATCCAGGTTCTGCAAGTTCCCGGCGGCGTCGGTCAGGGCTTCGATGCCATCGTTGACGGCGTCGATGTCGGCCTCGGCCAGCTTCTGGGCCGCGCCCCGCAGGGCCTCCACGGTCTTGCCCACGCCTTCCATATCCAGCTTTTCCAGCTCTGCGGCGGTATTGCTCAGGGACTGCACGGCGGCATTGATTTTATCCATATCCAGGCCGTCCACCACGCGCATGGCCTTGTTCACCTGCACGGCGGCAAAAATACCGCCCACCACCAGCAGCAGCACCAGCACCGCCACCAGAGCCGTCTGGATCTTCACAAACAGCAGCAGGTCGCCTTTCTTCTCAGCCGTCTCTGTTTTTTTCGCCAATTCTTCCATTGCAGGGCCTCCTATGTCGTAAAAGATACCTCTATAATAGCCCAGCCCAGGCCCTTTGTCAAACCCAATGAATAACTTGCGTTTCGGTCAATATCCCTTTTCTGCCCAAACCGGGGAAATACCCGTCAAAGTCACAAACGGTCTAATTTTTGTTCACAAATATTTCAAAGAAAAATTAGCACTCTCCCCTTGTCAGTGCTAAAAAGTGTGGTATAGTATAGCTGTTCCTGAAAGAGGAACGAAAGATACAAATCCGGTAACAGAAAATCGCCTACGTTGGCTTCTCCAGCGCCCGCGGAACATTGAATTGGAGGAATGACTTATGTTGCCTAGCATTTTTGGTGAAAACCTGTTTGATGATTTCTTTAACGATCCCTTTGGCATGACCGCAGCCAGAGCAGAGAATCCTCTGTACGGCAAGCACACACGGAACCTGATGAAGACCGATGTGCGGGAAACCGAAAACACCTACGAGCTGGACATTGACCTGCCCGGCTTCAAGAAGGACGAGATTGGCGTAGAGCTGAAGGATGGCTACCTGACCATCTCCGCGGCCAAAGGCCTGGACAAGGACGAAACCGACAAGAACGGCAAGTTCATCCGTCAGGAGCGCTATACCGGCGCTTGCAGCCGCAGCTTCTATGTGGGTGCGGCCATCCAGCCTGAGGACATCGGCGCCAAGTATGAGGGCGGTGTGCTGCGTCTGAGCGTTCCCAAGAACGTGAAGAAGCCCCTGCCCGAGAAGCATGTGATTGCCATCGAGTAAAGGCCAAAAAGCGGCTCTCCCCAGCCGGTACAGTCAAAGCCCCCTTTGTGGGCGGTGCGCGAAAACGCACTGCCAACCGCAAAGGGGGCTCTTTTTTATGTGAAATTGCTCTTGACGGTGGAAATCAGGATATCTCCTGCCACCACCCGGTCCTCGGCGGCGAAGCCCTCGGCGAAATTGTCGGAATAGAGCACCTGGGCGTTGGGTGGGAACTCATCGTCCCCTTCCCAGACCATGATCTGCATCCGGTAGGGGCCGATCAGGTCAAACTGGTAGCCCGCGTCTCCGTGCTTTAGAGGCACGGCCCCCATTTTCTCGGCAGCGGCCTTGAAGGCGGCCACCCGGGTGCCGAAGGTGAAGGCGGCCCGGGTCAGAACGCGGCCCGTATAGGGTTTGATGTACATCTCCCCCCAGGGCATTTCCCGGAAGGTCTTCCACGCCCCGCCGAAGGCCACCTGCTTGCTCTCCAGCAGGTAGCGCAGCAGGAAGGTGCGGGTGGGCAGGGGCGGCAGCGCGCCGCCGTCCTTGGCGGAAAATTCGCAGCCGGGATAGGTAATGGAGAAGCTTCTGCCCAGCAGCGTCACCTGAAAGGCCCCGCCGTCAAAGCCCACCTCCGGCAGCCGCTCCAGCACCTCCCGGGGGTTCAAGTCCTTGAAGAGGGCCTCATAGTGGGCAAAGGGGACCTCTTCCTTGTGATTTTCGATTTCCAAATTTCAAGCCTCCTGTACGCTGTGGGGGAACAGCCGGGAATCGGTATGAGGAATGAAGCAGGCGGCCACAAAGGCATCCATATACCCAGGATGGGTGCTCAGCTCCAGATAGGTCATGTTGGAAGCCACCTCGGCAGTCTTGGCGTTGGCCTCGTCGCTCATGACCATGGCGTAAGCACCGGTCAGGGAGGAATTGCCG
>JALFOM010000011.1 GCA_022782265.1 Clostridiales bacterium
TGCTTCATCCTCTATGTAGCCCTTGCAGGGGGACATGGAGGTGGTCATCATTTTGTTTTTCAGCGTCAGCTTACCGACCTTGATCGGGGACGCGAGCATCTCACATCTGCGCATATTTTTCCTCCTCTGCGTCGCCTTAAAGGGCGCTTACTATCTGGACCACGTCTTTGGCCAGAGCGGTGACTCCGGCGTCGGTGACGGCGGGCAGTACCTTCTTTACAATACCTTCGCTGCTTTCACCGTCCACGGTGAACAGGGAGCGCAGGATATCCTCGAACATCATGGGGAAGCGGGTGAACACCCGGCGGTTCTCCATAAACTGGGGGGCCTTGCGGTAGAGCTTCATGTCTCTCAGTACAAAGCTGTTTTCCAACCCGGTGACATAGGCGGAGAGGGTCTTGCGGCTGTAATCGCCCCGCCGTCTGGCGTAGAGCACCGCGTTGGCAGCCTGACGGCCTGCCTCAATGGCCAGATCCATGCCCCGGACCATGTAGCCCAGGTTCAGCACCATGCCTGCGGCGTCGCCGGCAACCAGCACGCCGTCGCCGTAGAGCTGGGGCATGGCGTTGTAGCCGCCTTCGGGAACCAGGTGCGCGGAGTACTCCAGCAGCTCGCCGCCCTCAATCAGAGGAGCGATGAGGCGGTTTTCCTTGAAGCGGTTGAGCATCTCCACAACGCTGGTCTCGGAATATTCCACATCGGAGACGGTGGCCACAATGCCCAGAGAGATGCTGTCCTTATTGGTATAAAGAAAGCCGCCGCCGATGCTGCCCAGAGTGGGATCGCCGGCAAAGAGCCATGCGGTGCCGTTGTCGTCCACGGCGCCGAAGCGGTCCTTCATCTGCTGATCGGAGAGCTTGATGACCTCCTTCAGACCCACGGCCACCTTGCTGGGATCGGTGGGACCTGCCAGACCGATCTTCTGGGCCAGCAGGGAGTTGACACCGTCGGCCAGGATGACCACGTCGGCCTCCAGCCGGTCCTCACCGGCGATGATGCCGCGGACTCTGCCGTTACGGACAATCAGGTCGTCTACCCGGATGCCGCACACATAGGTTGCACCCTGCGCCTCGGCCTCGGAAGCCAGCCACTGGTCAAACTTGCCGCGGACCACGGAATAGGACCTGGCGTTGTCGCCGCCCAGAGTGCCGCAGTCAAACTCAATGGTGGTGGAGGCGCCTGCGCTCATCAGAGAGACGCGCTCCCTGGTGATGCGCCGTTCCAGCGGAGCGCGCTGCTCAAAGTCGGGGATAAGCTTCTTCAGGCTGTGACCGTAGAGCCGACCGCCGGTCATGTTCTTGCTGCCGCAGGACGGGCCCCGTTCAATGACCGCCACTTCCACTCCGGCTTTTGCGAGGACGTATGCCGCCGCGGAACCGGCCAGGCCGCCGCCGACGATAATCACATCGAATCTATCTTCACTCATTTACCGCACCTCGTATTGAAATTTTGGGTTTTCCATTTTTATATTTGCAAAAAACGTGCCGCAGTTGTGAAAGCCTTGACAGGTCCGCCTTTCCTGCCCGGACCTGCTGCCACAGGGGAGCCGCTTTCTGGGGAAAACACTGTCACATCTTTAACTTGCCCTGAAAAATGTCCCGTTTTCGTGCAAATAACCAAAAACAGGACAGCGTTCATGTGCAATCGACCAGATTGTGCACATAATGTTAATTTTTTATGTAACGATCCTGAACAAACTGTCACACTTTTCACAACACGGATTTTCCCGAAAGACGGCCCGTGATTTGCATGAAAAAAAGTGCTATTATATATAGAAAGGAATGCTCAGCATGAAAATTATCAGGGACGGAAAAATGTGTTCTCTGGCTGAGGGCGGGGAACAGAGCCTGGAAAAGCGCCTGCGCCGCCTGGAGGATGAGCGGGAGATCAGAGAAATCCTGTACCACTACACCCGCTGCGTGGACAGGGGAGATATCGAGGGGATCGGCTCCTGCTACACGGAGGACGGCTGCTTTTACCCCTCCGACCGCTCCAGGCCCATTCAGGGCAGGGAGGCCATTCTGGCCGTGTTCACCAGGCTGATGGACCCCACGGTGAAAACCAGCGCCCACTTTGTCACAAACCAGCAGATTCATTTTGAAAATGAGGATGAAGCCCTGGTTTTTGCCTATTTTTATGCCAACAAGTCCTTTGACAGCCAGCGGGAGGACGAGCTGACCTGGGGCGGCTATGAGCTGAGAGTCTGCCGGGAGGCGGATGGCCAGTGGCGCATGAAGACCCACAAGTGCTTCTTCACCCGCCAGGACGGCTCACGCACAGGCCGCTTCGGCGAGCAGAAGGACAGACCCTGGCCCCCGATCCCGGAATTTACGCTTTGATTTTTTGCAGCGGCACGGTTTTTGCATATATAAAATCGGCGTGTTAACATTGTGACAGGCGCAAAACAGCTATGCATGCTTTGAACAGCTGCCACCCCCGCACAAAGATCCCCATCAAAATTTTTAAGGAGTGAAGTAGTAATGGAAACTACGCTGAAAAAAAGCAACTACCCGTGGGTAATCGTTATCACCGCGCTCTTCTGGTCCGGCCTGATTTTCGGACTGATGGGCAATACCGTCGGCCTCTTCTACGCACCTGTATCTGAGGAAATGGGCTGGAGCATGAAGCAGGTATCCTTCTTCATGACCATTTACCCCATCGTCGCCGCAGTCTGCTCTCCCTTTGCAGGCCGTGTCTTTAACAAGTATGCCAAGACCAATGTGATCCTGGCCGTCGTGGCCGGCGTGTGGTGTCTGACCTATGTCTGGTCCTCCACCTTCACCCAGCTCTGGCAGTGGACCGTTTACGGCGTCATCACCGGCGTTCTGGGCGGCTTCCTCATGTACATCCCCGTGCCCATGCTCATCAACAACTGGTTCACCAAGACCAAGGGCCTGGCTCTGGGCATCGCCGCTGCATTTGTCAACATTATCCCCGCAATCTGCAACCCCATCGTCACCGCACAGATCGCCGCTCACGGCTGGCGCTCTGTCCGCCTGGCCATCGGTATCGGCTTGGCTGTGATCGTTATCCCCATCACCCTCATCTTTGTGCGTAAGTTCCCCAAGGACAAGAACACTGTCGCATGGGGCGAAGGCGAGAACGTTGAGAACGCTGCCGAAGTAAAGCCCGCAGCCCTCACCGGCGTTTCCGCAAAGGTTGCCACCAAGTCTGTCGCTTTCTGGCTGGCTCTGCTGGCAGCGGCCTGCCTGGTTTCCTGCGCCACCATCAACCAGCGTATCGCTTCCCTGGCAAGCGCACGCGGCTTTGACCCCGTTGCCATCGGCATGGCCTCCTCCATCATCATGGTCGGCGGCATCCTGGGCAAGTTCATCCTGGGCGCCATCCGCGACAAGACCGGCAACGCCATCACCACCGGCCTCTGCTGCGCCGCATTCGGTCTGGTTGGCTGCGGCCTGTTCCTGGCTGTCGGCACCGCAGGCATCGCAATTTTCTACATCAGCATTCTGATCTACGGCTTCGGCTATGCCGGCTTGACCGTTGTTCCCCCCATGGTGGTTGAGTCTGCTTTCGGCGGCAAGAACTTCGGCCAGATCTACGCCAACGTCTCTATTGCTACCTGCGCTGCAAGCTCCATCACCTCCTACATCTACGCAGCGATCATCGACTCCACCGGCGGCTACGAGGGCTGCTTTGTTCTGGCTATGGTCTTCTATGCCATCTTTGCCGTCTGCGTACCTCTGATCGTCAAGCTGGGCCAGAAGCTGCCCCGCGAGGAGTAATTTCGGGAGAGGGCTCTGCCTACCCAATTTCGGAGAAATGAGATTCATCCGGCCGGTCAATGGCCGGCCGGATGACAAAGGCAGCTTATGGCCGCTGTAAGATGCCTGAGAATGAGAACACAGCGGCAGATTGGAGATTTTCACTATGGCACTGTTCGAAGAAATCACCGACCGCGTAGCACAGCTGGCGAAGGTTGGTTCCAAAAAGGTAAAAAACACCGGCAAGATCGCATCCCTCAAGGTGAGCAACCTCTCCGCTCAGGAAGAGATCAACAAGCTCTATGCCAAGATCGGCGAACGCTACTACCGTGAGCACGGCCTGGCCCCCGAGGCAGGCTATGAGAAGCTCTGCGACAAGGTCACCGACATCATGGCCCGCATCAGAGAAAATGACGCCGCCATCACCGAGCTGAAAATAGACGGCGTGGTAGACGATGAGGTCGTAGACCCGGAGGATGTGGAGGATTGATCCTCCGCCGGACGCATAGAAACAAACAGGCTCTGCCTTTTCGGCAGAGCCTGTATTTTTACCTGTACCATTATGGCAAAAAGACTTCAGGCGGCTTGGAGAAAGCCGCCTGAAGTGTGTTCATATAAATATATTCACCGTGCCGATCAGCACACCCAGCAATCCGCCCAGCCAGACCACATAGCGAAACTCCCGGTTCACCACGGAGAGAATCAGGGTTTCCACCGCCTTGGGCTCCATTTTGCGCAGTTTTTCGGTGATCATACCGCCCACGTCGATGCTCTCCACCACAGGGCGCACATAGATGGACATGAAGCGCAGATAGGCGTTTTTGATCAGCTGACGGGTAAGCTCCCTCTCGGGCAGCAGATCAGAGACGATATCCTTCATGGGCCGGTCTCCGAAATCCACCAGCATCTCCTCAATCATAGGATAGATGGTCCTTTCGCCCTTTTCCCGGAGAAAATCGTGTATCCCATCAGAGAGACCGGGGGCAAGAGAGCTGACCAGATTTTTCACCGCGCGCTTGTCTGAACCGATATTTTCCGCCGCGCGGCTGATGACCGGGGCGAAATCAAAGCCGATCAGGGCCTGGTTGATGTGCCGGCAGAGCTCGTGCTTTGCCGCCCGGATCACCGCGCCGGTGTCCTCCCGGGCTTCCAGACCCTCCATGGTGTAGCAGAGGGTGGTCTTTTTTTCATAGAGCATGTCCGTCAGGCTGTTGGCAACCGCGTCGGAAAAGCCGTCGGACTGAAAAAGAATCTCCAGATCATCGGCGTTGAAAAACTGGGCCTCCACCTCCCGACCCAGCAGCACCGCCAGCTGAGGCAGGCGCTTGGGCACGATGCCCGGCGTAAAGGGCAGGCGGAATTTGCCGACAGTTACCGGCCTATAGGGGCGAAACAGCATCTTTATGGCCAGATCGTTGGTGATATAGCCGATCACGCCGCCGATCAGCGGGGGGAGGAGGACAGAAATGACACTCATAGCTTGCCCTCTTCAATGTTCAGCAGCGCCTCCAGCAGGAAACTGAGCTGGAGCTTCACCGGTGCGGCGGGCAGCAGATTCAGCGACCCCATGGCCCGCTCGCTGTACTGGCGCATGATCCAGCGGGTGTATTCAATTCCCCCGGCCTTGTCGATGAGATGATACAGCTCTTCAGACAGGGCCTGACAGTCCATAGCCGGGGCGCGCCCGGCAAGCTCCCGGAGCCTGGGCCCGCATTCCGTGTCGGAGAGGGAATAGATCACCGGCAGGGTGTATATGCCGTTGGTAAAGTCCATGCCATGCTTCTTGCCCTTTTCCCTGTCCGAGGGGACACAGTCAATCAGATCGTCTCTGAGCTGAAACAGCACACCCAGACTGTGTCCGAAACGGCTGGCGGCGGCGGTCACATCCGGGCTGCAGCCGGCCACGGCTGCGCCCGCCTCGCAGGCGGCGGAGAACAGCGCGGCGGTTTTGCCGGAAATATTCATAAAATAGCGGTTTTCGTCAGCGTTCAGGTCAAATTGGGCCATATACTGGCTGAGCTCACCGCTGCACATATCGCCGATGCCCCGGGACAGAATCTGCCCCACGGCGGACATACCGGGCCGGACAAGGGCGGAAAGCACCCGGCTGAGCAGGTAGTCCCCGGCGTATACCGCCATATCCTTGCCATAAGCGGACTGGATGGTGGGGCGGCCGCGGCGGGTGGGCGCATCGTCCACAATGTCGTCGTGGATCAGTGAAGCCATGTGGATCAGCTCCACAACGGCCGCGGTGTCGGTGAGCGGATCGGCGCAGTCGGGGTAGTTTTCTCCGAAACGTCCGAAGGCAAGCACCAGGGCCGGGCGGAGCATTTTTCCGGGAGCGGAAAAAACCGCGTCCAGCACCTCGGTCAGGGGCTGACGGCAAAGGCTGTCCCGGGTAAGCTCCAGGGCCTTTTCGCCTGCTCTGGCCAGCTCCTCATCAAAGCCGGGAATGTCGCTGAAAAAATTCATGGCCGTACCTCCCTAAATATTTTTGTG
>JALFOM010000003.1 GCA_022782265.1 Clostridiales bacterium
TGTCGCCGATGGCGGGGGTGGGGGCCAGGGACAGGTCCACCACGCCGAAGGGCACGTTCAGCCGCCTGGAGGCCTCCCGGGCCACCAGCTGGCCCATGCGGGTGATCTTGAAGGCGGTTTTTTTCACAGTCTCCGCCACCACGTCGAAGGGCTGGCCCTTGCAGGCCTTCAACGCGTGAGCCACCACACCGGGGCCGGATACGCCCACGTTAATGACGCACTCCGGCTCCCCCACCCCGTGGAAGGCGCCGGCCATAAAGGGGTTATCCTCTACGGCGTTGGCAAAGACCACAAGCTTTGCGCAGCCCATGGGGGCGATATCCGCCGTCTCACGGATAATGCTGCCCATCAGGGCCACAGCGTCCATATTGATGCCCGAACGGGTGGAGGCCACATTCACGCTGGAGCAGACCAGATCGGTCTGGGTCAGGGCTGCGGGGATGGAGCGGATCAGGCGAAGGTCGCTGTCCGTAAAGCCCTTTTGGGCCAGGGCGGAAAAACCGCCGATAAAGTTCACGCCCACGGCCTTTGCCGCCTTATCCAGCGTCAGGGCCAGGGGAGTATAATCTTCCTCCCGGCAGGCCGCCGCCACAAGGGAGATAGGGCTGACGGATACCCGCTTGTTGACAATGGGGATGCCGAACTCCCGCTCGATGGCGCAGCCGGTCTCCACCAGCTTCTCCGCCTTGCGGCAGATTTTATCATAGACCTTGCGGCAGCAGGCGTCCATGCTGCTGTCCGCACAGTCCAGAAGGCTGATGCCCATGGTGACGGTGCGCACGTCCAGGTGCTGCTGGTCGATCATTTCAATGGTCTGCAGGATCTCACTGCTGTTGATCAGATAACTCATAGCGCCGCCTCAGATCCTGTGCATGGCTTCAAAGATGTCCTGCCGCTGGATATGGATATCCAGGCAGCGCTCCCGGCCTTTCTCCTGCAGGAAGCGGGCCAGCTCATCAAAGGGTTCGGCGCAGTCCGCCAGATCCACCAGCATAATCATGGCAAAATACTCCTGCATCAGGGTCTGGCTGATGTCCAGGATATTGATCTCCTTTTCCGCAAGCAGGGCCGTCACATAGGCGGTAATGCCCTTGGAATCCTTTGCGAACACGCTTACAATCGCTTTCATGTCTCTTTCTCTCCCGAATTTTCTCTGTCTGCCGCAGCTTTTACCCTTTTTTTCGCCGTTTCAGCGGCGTCCAGCAGCTTCTCTGCCTCTTCCAGCAGGGTTTCTCCCGCGGCCGTCAGGCCGTTTACCCGGTTTCCCCGGCGAAAAAGGCGCACACCCAGCTCATCCTCCAGGGCGCTGACGGCGCGGCTGGTGGACGAATGGCTGATATAGAGCTGTTTTGCCGCGGCGGTAAAGCTTCCGCACCGGGCCACTGCCACAAAGATCTCAAGCTGCTCCAGCTGCATATTCAGTAATCAAAGGTATGGGGCAGCAGCTCACTGAGCTTATAGCTCACATAGCGGTCCCCCGCTTTGGCGCAGAGCACCTCCATATTGGGGGAAAACTCCGCCAGAAACTGCCGGCAGGCCCCGCAGGGCGTGCACCAGTTTTCACTGTCGGCATAGATGGCGATGCGGCGGAAGCTGATCTTCCCCTCGCTGACCGCCTTGCAGCAGGCCGTGCGCTCGGCGCAGATGGTGCTGCCCAGCGCCGCGTTTTCCACGTTGCAGCCGGTGAACACCGTGCCGTCGTCGCACTCCAGCGCCGCGCCCACAGGGAAGCGGGAATACGGAACGTAAGCGTTCAGAGACGCCTTTTTTGCCATGGACATAAGTTCTCTGTCAGTCATATGTGCCCCTCCATTATATTTTTTAATCCAGATCGATCTCCCAGTTGGCAAAATCGTAAAGGGGATTGCCCATATTGGGGTCAACGCCCTTCATCACGCCCCGATGGGTGATGAGCTGCTGTTTTTCAAAGCCGATGGTAATCAGCGAGCCTGTCTCGTTCAGATAGCGGCACAGGCTTTCAAAGGCGGATGCTCTCTCAATGTCGTATTCATTGACATTGGTGGCGCTGCCCGCGGCAAGATAGCTGTCGACATAGTTTTCAAAGCTTCTGTCGGTGGAGCCGGTATAGTTCAGACAGCTGTCGGCGTTGTCCTTGGTCTTGACCTCCAGAAGCTCGGTCAGGTCAAAGTCATTGCGGAGCTTGATCTCTCCGTAATAGATATCGAAGTTGCCCTCCTCCAGGGCCGTGCAGTAGTCGGCCCAGGTCAGCTCCTCCACCTTGATGGTAAAGCCGATGGAGGCCATATCCTCCGCAAACTTTCTGGCCACGCCGGCCTTGGCGCTGCTGTCGCTGCAAAGGATCAGGCGCATCTCGATCTCCTGGGCGGAGCCGTTCATAAACTCCAGCTTGCCGTCGTCGTCATAGTCCCGGATGCCGAAGTTGTCCAGAATCCGCTGGCAGCGCTCCATATCGTAGCCGATGCTGTTGGCATAGCTGGTGGGGTAATCCGGCGCCGTGGGATACATGGGCACGGTGCTGGCCACAGCGTTGCCCTTCATCAGGCTGTCGGCAAAATAGGCCCGGTCAAAGGCATAGGACAGCGCCTGGCGCACGTTGGAATAGCGGCCCAGGGTGCTCTCCTCGTTGAAGGCCAGATAGTGCATGTTGGTGGTGGCAAAGGTTCTGGTCTCGTTGGTACTGGCGTAGCCCAGGTTGGTGTAGCTGGAGGGGTCGTTCTGTACCACGTCGATCAGGGAGCTTTCAAAGGCGTTGATGATGCTGTCCGCCGTCTGATACTCCTGGATATAAATCACATCCACCGGCAGGCTGTCATAGCCGTTATACCCGGTAAAGGCCAGAAGCTGGGTGCCGTCTTCATTATATGTATAGGGGCCGCTGCCCAGAGGGTGCTTGTCGCCGAAGGTGCCCCGCTTCATCACGGGGATATTCAGCAGCTTGACAAACTGCCTGTTTGCCTTGGCCAGGGTCACATACAGCTTGTCCTCCGAGTAGGACACGCCGGCGATGCTGTTGAAGCGCCCGCTGTACCGGTCTGTCCCAATGGCATACTCCAGGGAAAGACGCAGATCGTTGCCGGTGACGTTGGTCCCGTCATGGAACACATGGCTGGTGTCGATGTCAAAGACCCAGCTTTTGCCGTCCTCCGAGCAGGTCCAGCTGGTGATCAGCTTGGGAATGACCTGAAAATTGTTGTCCAGCTCCACCATATTCTCATAGACCAGGCTGCAGATCAGCTGGTTGGAGTGGTTGGTGGCAATCATGGGATTCAGACTGTATTTGCTGTTGCTGTTGAGGGTAAAAACATTGTCCGCGGCGGCGGCCTTCTCCACATCCTTGCCCCCGGTGGACTCGGGGATCGTATCCATAGGATCTGCCTTGCTGCTTTCGCAGCCGGTGCAGCCCAGCAGCATCAGCGCCGCGCAGATGGCGGCAATCCATCGATTAAGGGGTTTTCGCATAAGTTCACCTCAGTCCAGCACGATCGCGGCGGCCTGGCTGCCGCGACGGCCCTTTGTATATCTGTGGGACCAGTATTTCTCATGGCTGCACATGGTGCATTCCGGTGAAATATCAATATTTTCCGCTTTCAGCCCCAGCTGTCTGAGCCTTACGGCGTTGGCGGCGCGAAGGTCCACCATGGTCTTGCCGTCGGCCCGGCGGTCAAACAGTCCCGCCGTCTGGCCGGACAGGTACTTCTCCACAGCCTGGGGCACATCGTCGTCCGTCTCAAAGCAGCAGCGGCCGATGGCAGCGCCCATGGCGGCGTGAATGTCCTCCGGCTTTGCGCCCAGAGCGCACATTTTCTTCACCGTCTCGCCCAGAATGTCGGCCACCGAGCTGCGCCAGCCGCAGTGCACCGCGGCGATAACGGAATGCTCCCTGTCGCAGAGCAGGGCGGGCACACAGTCGGCGATAAAGCACATGATGGGCAGGCCCCGCTCATTGGTGACCAGTCCGTCCGCCTCATAGGGCACAGTGGACATGCACACATGCCGGTCCGCCTTTGTCACAACGCGCACCGCGCTGCCGTGGACCTGCTTTGTGACCGCGCAGTCATCGATCCCCGCGCCCATCAGCGCGCAGACACGGCGGTAATTTTCCCGCACGGCCTCCGGGTCGTCCCCCCGGTTGGAGCCAAGATTCAAGCTTGCAAACTCGCCCCTGCTCACGCCGCCGTACCGGGTGGTAAAGGCGTGGCGGGCCGGGATGAGGGTGGAGCGCATATATACAAGTCCGCCCTCGTTCATTTCTTCAAATGCCATATTTACTCATTTCTGCCGCAGCATTCCTTGTATTTCAGCCTGCGGCTGCCGTCGGCCTTCATTTTTCCGCAGGGGCAGGGGTCGTTGCGCCCGGGCTTGGGGGCCTTTTTCACCGGCTTCTTTTTCACCGGCGCGCCGCCCACATTAGCGGCGGCGTTCCTGGCCACGGCCTTGCGCTCAATGGGCTGCTCCCGGCGGACCTGAACGGTGAACAGGCGGCGCACGGTCTCCTCCCGGATGCCCTGCACCATGGCCTCGAACATGTCAAAGCCCTCCTGCTTATAGGCGTCAATGGGCTTTACGGAGCCATAGCCCCGCAGGCCGATGCCCCGCTTCAGCTCGCTCATGGCGTCGATATGGTCCATCCAGTATTCGTCCACCACCCGGAGCATGACCACCCGCTCCAGCTCCCGCATCAGCGGCGCGCCGTTGGGGCCAGGGCCGAAGGCGGTCTCTCTGGCCTCATAGGTCTTTTCCGCGATCTCCGTGACCTTGTCCGCCACCTTCTCACAGCTGGGGTTTTTGCCCAGATCCCCGATCTTCAGGCTGCCCCGGCGGAGAAACAGCTTTTCAAAGGGCTGCAGGGCCAGATCCAGCTGCTGCTGATCCTCAGCGGCTCCGCCGCCCAGTCCGTCGGTCACGGTGCTCTTCACAAATTCCTCGATCATGCCCATGATCTGGGTGCGCAGATCCTCCCCGTCCAGCACCTTGCGGCGCTCGCCGTAGATGATGTTGCGCTGCTGGTTCATCACGTCGTCATACTCCAGAACGCTCTTGCGGGTCTGGAAGTTGCGGCTCTCCACGGTCTTCTGGGCCTGCTCGATGGCGCCGGAGAGCAGTTTGTGGTCCAGAGGCATGTCCTCCTCCACCTTCAGCGTCTCCATCATGTTCATAATGCGCTCGGAGCCGAAAAGGCGCATGATATCGTCGGTCAGAGCCAGGTAGAAGCGGCTCTCGCCCGGGTCCCCCTGACGGCCGGCGCGGCCGCGCAGCTGGTTGTCAATACGGCGGGACTCGTGCCGCTCAGTGCCCAGAATGAAGAGGCCCCCTGCGGCGCGGACCTTTTCCGCCTCGGCGTTGGTGACTTCCTTGTGGGCGGAAAGCCTTTCCGCAAAAAGCTTTCTGGCGGCCAGGATATTCTCGTCCTCGGTGTCGGCGTAGCCGGTGGCCTCGGCGATCACGTTTTCCTCAAAGCCGGCCTTTCTCAAATCGGTCTTTGCCAGAAACTCCGCGTTGCCGCCCAGCATGATATCCGTGCCGCGGCCCGCCATGTTGGTGGCGATGGTGACGGCGCCCAGCTTACCGGCCTGGGCCACAATCTCCGCCTCTTTTTCGTGATACTTGGCGTTGAGCACCGTGTGGGGGATGCCCCGCTTTTTCAGCAGAGAGGAGATGTATTCGCTCTTTTCAATGGACACTGTGCCCACCAGCACCGGCTGGCCCTTTTCATGGCACTGCACAATCTGTTCGATGATGGCCCGGTTTTTGCCGCTCTCGTTTTTATACACCACGTCCGGGTTGTCGATGCGGATCACCGGCTTGTTGGTGGGGATCTCGATAATGTCCAGCCGGTAGATGGCCTCAAACTCCTCCGCCTCGGTGGCGGCGGTGCCGGTCATGCCGGAGAGCTTGTTGTAAAGGCGGAAATAGTTCTGGAAGGTGATAGTGGCCAGGGTTTTGTTTTCCTTCTGAACGTCCACATGCTCCTTGGCCTCGATGGCCTGATGCAGGCCCTCGGAATAGCGGCGGCCCAGCATCAGCCGGCCGGTGAACTCATCCACGATGATGATCTCGCCGTCTTTCACAATGTAGTCGATATCCCGCTTCATGATGCCGTGGGCCTTCAGGGCCTGGTTGATGTGGTGGGTCAGGGTGGCGTTTTCAATGTCGGCGTAGTTTTCCAGACCAAAGGCCTGCTCCGCTTTGGCGATGCCTCTGGCGGTGAGGGTTGCGGTTCTGGCCTTTTCGTCCACGATGTAGTCCGCGTCGATATCCTCGCTCTCCTCTTCCTTCTCATCCACAGAGGCGTACACCTGCTTTTTCAGCCGGCGCACAAAGTCGTCCGCCTGGCGGTACAAATCGGTGCTCTCGTCCCCCTGGCCGGAGATGATGAGGGGCGTTCTGGCCTCGTCGATCAGAATGGAGTCCACCTCGTCCACAATGGCAAAGGCATGTCCCCGCTGAACCATGCTCTCCTTGTAGAGGGCCATGTTGTCTCTCAGGTAGTCAAAGCCCATCTCGTTGTTGGTGCCGTAGGTGATGTCGCAGGCGTAGGCCCGGCGGCGCTCCTCGGGTGTCAGTCCGTGGACGATCAGGCCCACGGACAGGCCCATAAAGCGGTGTACCTTGCCCATCCACTCGCTGTCGCGGCGGGCCAGATAGTCGTTGACGGTGACGATGTGCACGCCCTCGCCGGTCAGGGCGTTGAGATAGGCGGGCAGCACGGCCACAAGGGTCTTGCCCTCGCCGGTCTTCATTTCGGCGATGCGGCCCTGGTGCAGAACGATGCCGCCGATGAGCTGGACGCGGAAGGGCTTCATGCCCAGCACGCGCCAGGACGCCTCCCGCACCGCGGCAAAGGCCTCCGGCAGAATGTCGTCCAGGGTCTCCCCGCCGGCAAGGCGCTGCCTGAACGCATCGGTCTTGGCGCGGAGCTCCGCGTCGCTGAGCTTTGAATAAGCGGCGTCCAGCTTTTCGATGGCGTCCGCGATCGGGTTGATCTTTTTCAGTTCACGGTCGGAATAGCTTCCGAACAATTTATCAAGAAATCCCATGTAACATGCCTTTCCGAATAGAATAGATAACTTTCCGACTTTGGATTATAACACAAAATTATGAATAAAGAAAGACCTTTGGGGCTGTATCGAAAAAGAATCAAGCGGAAATTCCGGTTCCGCCGCTTGTCCTTTGGAAATTGTTATGGTAGAATATGCTGTCAGAAAATGTGGCATCGAGGACATGACATGGAACACAGCAAGAGACACCGTATCGTCTGGAAGCTTCTGCGGCCTGTTGCCCGGCTTCTTCTCAAATGCAAATTCAATTACAGCTCCCCCGTTTACGCACCGAAAGGGCCCTTTATCGTGTTATGCAACCATGTGACCGACTGGGACCCTATCTTTGTGGGCGCGGCCTTTAAGGAGCAGATGTATTTTGTCACCAGCGAGCATCTGCTGCGCCTGGGCTTTGTTTCCAAGCTCATCATGTGGCTGCAGGCCCCCATCGCCCGGCAGAAGGGCGGCAGCGCCGCCGGGGCGGTGAAGGCCATGCTCCGGGCCATGAAGGAGGGGCACAATATCGGCCTGTTCCCGGAGGGGAACCGGACCTGGGACGGCGTGACCCGGGACTTTCCCGCCTCCACCGGCAAGCTTGTGCGCAGCTGCGGCGGCACCCTTGTCACCTTCCGGCTCAGCGGCGGATATTTTGCCAGCCCCCGCTGGGCAGGCGCTTCCACCCGCCGGGGCAGGATGCGGGGCCAGGTGGTGGGGACCTACTCCCCGGAGGAGCTGCGGGCCATGAAGCCGGAGGAGATCAACCAGCTGATCCGCCGGGACCTGTACGAGGACGCCTTTGAGGAGCAACGGCAGCACCCCGTCCCCTATCGGGGCAAGCGCCTTGCGGAGCATCTGGAGACCCTGCTTTTCATCTGCCCCAAGTGCGGCGCCATGCACCGCATGGTCAGCCGGGACGACCGCTTTGTCTGCGAAAACTGCGGCATGGAGACCCGTTTTTCCGTAAACGGCTTTTTCTCCGGCGGCAGACTTCCCTTTGACAATGTGCGGGACTGGAACCGCTGGCAGGAAGAGCAGATCAAAAAGCTCTGCGAAAACGCCGGGGACGGCCCCATCTTTTCCGACAGCGAGCTTCAGCTCAGCCGGGTAGACTCGGCCAAAGGCAGCGAGCTTATCGGTGTCGGGGAGCTGGTTTTATACAAGGACCATCTGGAGCTGCCCACCGGCATCAGCCTGCCGGTGGAGGAGATCACCGGCATGTCTCTCCGTGGGCCCAGCGACCTCTACATCGGCACCGCCAACGGCAGCAGCTTTGAGCTGCATGCTGACCAGGTGCGCTGCACCGTGAAATATCTCAGCGCCTGCACCGCTTTGGGCAGCCCGGTAGGCTGCGGCGTTTGAAAAAAATAAATAAATTTTACAGTTGGGGATAGAAAGATGAACAGGCTTGGTTTTGACAACGAAAAATATGTGAAGCTCCAGTCCCAGAATATCCGCGACCGCATCTCCAAGTTCGGCGGCAAGCTGTACCTGGAATTCGGCGGCAAGCTCTTTGATGATTTCCACGCCTCCCGGGTGCTGCCGGGCTTTGCGCCGGACAGCAAGGTGAAGATGCTTCTGGAGATGAAGGACGAGGCGGAGATCGTCATCGCCATTTCCGCCGACGACATTGAGCGCAGCAAGCGCCGGGGCGATCTGGGCATCACCTATGACGACGACACTCTCCGTCTGATCGACGCGTTCCGGGGCATCGGGCTTTATATCGGCAGCGTGGTCATCACCCACTACCGGGGCCAGGCCATTGCGGACAAGTTCATCAAGCGTCTGGAGACCCTGGGTATCCGGGTGTACAGGCACTATATCATCCCGGACTATCCCTCCAACATCCCCCTGATCGTGTCTGAGGAGGGCTTCGGCAAAAACGACTATATTGAGACGGAGCGGAGCCTTGTGGTGGTCACCGCCCCCGGCCCCGGCAGCGGCAAAATGGCCACCTGCCTGAGCCAGCTCTACCACGAGCACAAGCACGGCGTCAGCGCGGGCTACGCCAAGTTTGAGACCTTCCCCATCTGGAACCTGCCCCTGAAGCACCCGGTGAATCTGGCCTATGAGGCCGCCACCGCCGATCTGGACGACGTGAACATGATTGACCCCTTCCACCTGGAGGCCTACGGCGTCACCACGGTGAACTACAACCGGGACGTGGAGATCTTCCCGGTGCTGGAGGCCATGTTCAAGCGCATCTACGGGGAGAGTCCCTACAAGAGCCCCACGGACATGGGCGTCAACATGGCCGGCTTCTGCATCACCGACGACGAGGCCTGCCGGGAGGCCTCCAAACAGGAAATCATCCGCCGCTATTACGCCGCCGCATGTTCTGCCCGTCAGGGTCTCAGTGATGTGAACGAGGTGCGGAAAATCGAGCTGATTATGAACTCCCTGGGCATAGGCCCGGCGGACCGGCCCGTGGTGGCCGCCGCCCTGAAACGGGAGGAGGAGACCGGCGCCCCCGCCGTGGCCCTGGAGATGAACGACGGCACCATCATCACCGGCAAGACCAGCTCTCTGCTGGGCGCTTCCTCCGCCTGTCTGGTGAACGCGCTGAAGTATCTGGCGGGTATTGATAAAAAGCTGCCCCTGATCGCCCCCGGCGTCATTCAGCCCATTCAGCACCTGAAGGTGGAGCACCTGGGGAACCATAACCCCCGCCTCCACACCGACGAGCTGCTGATCGCCCTGGCCATCTGTGCGGTGACAAATCCCATGGCGGAATACGCCATGGACCAGCTGGGCAAGCTCAGAGGCTGCGAGGCCCACTCCACCGTCATCCTCTCCCATGTGGACGCGGAGCTGTTTAAAAAGCTGGGCGTGAACATCTCCTTTGAACCCAGATACCAGGCGAAAAAGCTGTATCACAAATAAAAATTCCGCAAAAAAGTCCTTCTGAACCGCACGGTTCAGAAGGCCTTTTTTAAGATTTTATAATAGAAGCGCCGCCGGTATTTCAGCTCCGCGTAGGCCATCACGCGCTTCATATATACCGCGTCGTAAGCGCCGCCCACCGCGCCCACAAGAGGGACGCCCTGCAAAAACTTCATCACCAGAAGCTCCTTGGACAGTCCTCCGGCGGCCTGCCGGATCAGCGCGTCCATGTCCGGGGCCGGGAAGGATCCGCTTTGGATAAAGGCGTTCAGCTCTTCGTCAATGGCTTTCAGCTCCTCCCCATAGGCCACCGCGCCGCTGATGAGAAGCAGGATAAACTGCCGCTCCGTTTCGGATTCATAGGAGAAGCCGTAGCGCAGAGCAATCTCATATATGCCCCTGAGCATCAGCGCCGTGAACAGGGCGATATCCGGCAGGCCCACGCCCAGAACGCCCAGGCCGATTCCCGCCGCGCCGGAGAGGGCCAGATTCAGCCTTCCCGCACCCCCGGCCTTCCGGGAAATGGCCCGCAGGGATTTCCGGTCACCCTTTATTCCGGCGGCGTAGCTGTCGATCTGAAATTGTTTTTCCTTTTCCTCTTTATTGCAGCTCTTTTCGATCACCGCCGTGCCTTTTTCAAACACGAGAGCAAAGGCCTTTGCAAAGGCGGCGTCCAGTGTACCCTGAAGCTTTTCCGGCACCTTCTCCGCCATAAGCCGGTTCAGGGCCGAGTCCTTTTTCTCCGTCCGCTTTTCCAGAAAGGCCCGCTCCTGCTTGTACAGGCGCATAAGCTCCTTTTCCATGGCTTTCTGCTGCTTGTTCATCTGCTCACCCTCACTTTTTCAGCTGCCCCGGGCTGATGCCGAAGCTCTCCCGGAAGGCCCGGTGGAAGGCGGAGTAGTCCGAAAAGCCGCTCTCCACCGCGGCCCGGGCTGCACTCTCCCCTTCCCGGATCAGCCGTGCCGCGTACAAAAGCCGCTTCTGCCGCACATAGGCATGGACGGTGCTGCCGGTCTGGGCCTTGAACAGGCGCATAAAATGGTAGCGGCTCAGATAGGCCTGCTCCGCCAGCTCATCCACCGACAGCTCCCGGCCCAGATTTTCGTTGATATAAGACAGCACCGCCCCGATCTTCGGGTCTCTCGCGGCCTCTGTCCTGTCCGGCGCGCTGCTGCCGCTGGCATAGATGCGGTTGATGAGCACCAGAAGCTTCACCATCTGGGTGTCCCGTATGGCCTCCGCCCCCAGCTCCTCATCCCGCATGGCCGCCTCGTAGTCCTCCAGCGCCGCCGCCAGCTGCTCCTGCTGCCCGTCGTCCGGGGTAATGCGCTGCCGGGCGTCTTTGTCCGCCTTTTCAAAGCAGTCCATCAGCCCCGCGTTGGGCATGATCCGGTCAAAATATTTCCCGTCCAGATAGATAATTACCCGGTCATAGGGCTCCGTCTTGTCGATCAGCGCCTTGTGTATGGTGTGGTGCTTCACCAGCAGCACATCCCAGGGCTTCAGGGCGTAGGTAATGTCCTCCACCGTGTAGTCCACATGGCCGGACAGCAGCACCACCACCTTGTCAAACTCGTGGAAATGGAAGTCCCGCTCCTGCCCCGCCGTGTCCCGCAGGTGGAAGTAGTGATAGTTCTCTTTCAGATAGCCCGCCCGGTTAAAAAGCTTGTCTTTTGTCATTTCTGCACCTCGCTAAATCATTATAGCGCACTTTTTGCAATGTTTCAAGCACTGCCTGCAATTTACATTGCAATATCTCAAAAATATAATAGCAACGTAACATTTCATTGTAAGGAGCGTTGATCCCATGTCCTCCAAGAAGAACTTTTTCAAGAATTACGGCTTCCTGATATCCATGCTGGTGGGTATCGTGGCCGGCTGCATCGTCGGCGCTGTCTGGCCCGGCGCTACCGCCCTTGAGCCTCTGGGAACCGTATTTATCAACCTGATGTTCTGCGTTGTGGTGCCGATGGTGTTCTGTTCCATCGCCTCCGCCATCGCCAATATGAACAGTGTGGGCCGCGCGGGCAAAGTGCTGGGTTCCACCGTTGTCACCTTCCTGGTCACCGCCGCCATCGCCTCTGTTCTGATGTACGTTGTTGTGCGCATCTTCCCCCTGACCACCGGCTCCTATGAGTTCACCGAGGGAGAAGTGGACGCAGGTCTGGGCGTTGCCGACATGATCATCAACTTCTTCACCAAGCCCGACTTCGTTGAGCTGTGGAGCCGCAGGGCCATCCTGCCGCTCATCGTTGCCGCCATTCTCTTCGGCTTCGGCGTTCAGATGGCAGGCGGCAAGGATACCCTGGTTGCAAAGTTCCTGTCTGACATGACCTCCTGCATCATGAACGTGGTCAAGATCATCACCTACTATGCTCCCATCGGCTTCTTCGGCTTCTTCGCCTACCTGGTGGCTACATACGGTCCCGAGCTGATCGGCGACTACAGCCGCACCCTGATTATCTATTATGTGATGTGCTTTGTCTATATGCTCATCTCTTCCCCCATTTATGCACGCTTCGGCGGCGGCAGGGGAGCAGCCAAGGTTATGTTCCAGCATCTCTTTGCCCCGGCAGCCGTCTCCTTCGGCACCTGCTCCTCTGTTGCCACCATTCCCACCAACATGAAGGCCGCGGAAGACACCGGCATCTCCAAGGATGTCTCTGAGATCGTCCTGCCCCTGGGCGCCACCATGCATATGGACGGTTCCGCCATGGGTGCCATCATCAAGGTGGCCTTCCTGTTTGGCATCTTCGGCCTGGACTTCGGCACCGGCAAGGCCATTCTGGCCATCATCGTGGCCGTGTTCTCCTCCGTTGCCATGTCCGGCATCCCCGGCGGCGGCGGTACCGGCGACCTGGTCCTCTGCACCGTGTTCTTCCCTGAGCAGCTGGCCATCGCCTATCCCATCTCCATCGCCCTGGCCAACCTGATCGATCCCCCCGCCACCATGGTCAACGCCGCCGGCGACTATGTGGCCTCCTTCATCGTCTCCCGCTTTGTGGACGGCAAGGATTGGCTCCAGAAGAAGCTCCACCCCGCCACAGCGCAGGCTGAGGCTCCGTCTCAGGAATAAAAAACCGTTTACCGTCTGATCACCGCCCGAGAGGGCGGTGATTTTCATCGGGAAATAATAATTCTGTTCTGCGTCCATATTCGCCTGTATTTTCGCAAGATGTAGTGTATCATCGTATCACATCCACAAAATAAGGAGGTTTTGTGATGCAGGCACTGCGAAGCCGCCCCGGAGTACGGCGGGGCGGAATACTTTATTTGAGAGCGGACGAGCTTTCGCCCAACCCCGTGCAGCCCCGCCGCCGCTTTGACGACGAGGCGCTGGCGGAGCTGAGCGAGAGCATAAAGACCTACGGCATACTGAACCCTCTCACCGTGCGTCTGCGCGGCGGGAAATATGAGCTGGTGGCGGGAGAACGCAGGCTCCGGGCGGCAAAGCTGGCAGGTCTGCAGGAAGTACCCTGTATATTGCTGGACGTGAACATGGAGGATGCCAGCCTGATCGCCCTGGTGGAAAATCTCCAGCGGCGGGATCTGGACTTCATTGAGGAGGCGGCGGGCATCAACCAGCTTATCCGCATGTTCGGCATGAGCCAGGAGGAGGCCGCCCGGCGCATCGGCAAGTCCCAGTCCGCCGTGGCCAACAAGCTGCGGCTGCTGAAGCTGCCGCCGGACGTGCTGGAGGCTCTGCGGGAAAACGGCCTGAGCGAGCGCCACGGACGGGCGCTGCTCCGGCTCCAGCGGCCGGAGGCCCAGCGGGAGGCCCTGGCCTACGTCATTGATAACGGCCTGACCGTGGCCGCCACCGACGCCTATGTGGACGCCCTTTTGAGCCGTCCGGAGCCGGAGCCGCCGGCGGAGGCGGAAAAGCCGGAGCACAAGCGCACCTTTGTGCTCAAAGACGTGCGGGTGTTTCTCAACACCCTGTCCCGCAGCATCGACCTGATGAAGCAGGGCGGTATAGACGCCGGGGTGCAGCGGCAGGAGACGGAGGACTCCCTGATCCTCACCATATCCATACCCAAAACCAAGACATAGGACAATCCACCGCCCCCGTAGAATATACGGAGGCGGTGAACTGTTATGATAAGCTATTTTTCCGATCTGCGCTACAAAGAGGTGATCGACGTCCACTCCGGCTTCCGGCTGGGTTATGTGTGCGACGCGGAATTTGACGACGCGGAGGGGCGTCTCGTCTCTCTGATCACCCCCGGCAAGGCAAAATTTTTCGGGCTGCTGGGCCGGGAGGACGACTATGTGCTGCCCTGGGACTGCATCGTGCGCATCGGCAGCGACATTATTCTGTTTGAGGCCAAGGGCGAACTGCTGCGCCGGAAACGGAGGAAGCACGGTTTTCTGTGACAACAGGAATATCTTCCTGTTGTCATCAGTCTTTTTTTACGTTATACTAATATAATGTATACACAAAAAAGGACTGATTACCATAGAAAATACGGAGAACAAAAGAGAACGGGCGGTGTTGGCCGGGCTTTCCGCCGCCAGTATGGATGAGCACGAGCGCTCCACCGAGGTCTCCATGGAGGAGCTGGCCGCGCTGGTGGACACCGCCGGCGGCGACACCGTGGCCATCATCATGCAAAACCGCCCCACGCCTGACCCCCGCAGCTTTATCGGCGACGGCAAGGTGCAGGAGATGAAAGAGCTTATCGCCATGAACGACTGCGACCTGGCCGTGTTCGACAACGAGCTGACGCCCTCCCAGATGCGGGTGCTCAGCGAGGAGCTGGGGGTGAAGGTGCTGGACCGCTCCGGGCTGATTCTGGACATTTTTGCCCAGCGGGCCCAGACCAGAGAGGGTCAGCTCCAGGTGGAGCTGGCCCAGTACAAGTACCTGCTGCCCAGGCTCACCGGCATGTGGACCCACCTGGTGCGTCAGACTGCCTCCGGCGGCTCCTCCCCCATCGGCACCCGCGGCCCCGGCGAGACCCAGCTGGAGACCGACCGCCGCCATATCCGCCGCAAGATCCAGAAGCTGGAGGAGGAGCTGGCCGCCGTGCGCAAGGTGAGAAGCACCCAGCGCCGCCGCCGGGAGAAAAACGCCATGCCCGTTGTGGCCCTGGTGGGCTACACCAACGCGGGCAAATCCACCCTCTTAAACTGCCTCACCGGCGCGGACATTCCGGCAAACGACCGGCTGTTCGACACCCTGGACACCACCACCCGCCGCCTGCGTCTGGACGAGACCCAGGAGGTGCTTTTGTCCGACACCGTGGGCTTTATCCGCAAGCTGCCCACACACCTGATTGAGGCCTTCAAGGCCACGCTGGAGGAGCTGCGCTTCGCCGACGTGCTATTGCATGTGATCGACATCTCCAACCCCGAGTGGGAGGAGCAGGCCCGGGTGGTGGACGAGCTGATCCGCCAGCTGGGCGCGGAGACCACCCCCTGCCTGCGGGTGTACAACAAGTGCGACGCCTATATCGGCATCCTGCCCCACGGGGACAATGTGGTCTGCATCTCCGCCCGCAGCGGCGAGGGGGCGGACCTTCTGGTGAAAAAGCTGCTGGAAATGCTGGACCGGGGCAAAAAGCAGGTGACGCTGAAGATCCCCTATGCGAAAGCCGGTATCGCGGACATGCTGAACCGGGAGGCCAAGGTGCTCCGCCTGGAGTACACCGACGAGGGGATCGAGGCGGAGGCGGTGGTCACGCCGGAGACTTTCGGCAAAATCAGGGAATTTATCCCCGGCTACAGGGAGCCCAAGGAGGACTGGGAAGATTGAGCGTTCTGGAAACCCAGCGGCTGATCCTGCGCCCCTGGCGGGAGAATGACGCCGCAGACCTTTATCACTATGCAAAAGACCCCCGGGTGGGGCCTGCCGCCGGCTGGGCGGTACATAAGGACGAGGCGGACAGCCTGCATATCCTGCGCACGGTGCTGATGAATGACGGAAAGGCGGAAAATGAGGTCACCTGGGCCGTCACCATCAAGGGCAGCGACGAGCCTGTGGGCAGCATCGGTATTTTCCCTTCCGAGGTCTCCCTGGGCGAAGGCGAGCCGGAGATCGGCTACTGGATCGGCGTGCCCTTCTGGGGGCAGGGCTATATCCCGGAGGCGGTGCGCTTTCTTCTCCGCCGCTGCTTTGAAAAGGGGGCGGAGCGGGTCTGGTGCAGCCATTTTGAAGGCAATGAAAAATCCCGCCGGGTAATCGAAAAGTGCGGCTTTCAATACCGCTGCACCCAGGATTGGTTCATCCCCGCCTTCAACGAGACGCGAAAGGCCCTCTATTACTCTGTCAGCCGGGAGGACTGGGCGTAATGACCGAATACTATATCCCCACCGGGCCGGGCGAGGCGGAGTTTACGGAGAAGCGCTCCCGCTTTCTGGGCCATGTGCGCCGGGTGGAGAGCGAGGAGGAGGCCAAGGCCTTCATCGCGGAAATGAAGAAGAAATATTACGACGCCCGGCACAACTGCTGGTGCTACATCATCCGGGACGGGGCCGAGCGCTACTCCGACGACGGGGAGCCCCAGGGCACTGCCGGCATCCCCATGCTGGAGGTGTTCCGCCGGGAGGGGCTGTGCAACGTGGTCTGCGTGGTGACCCGCTATTTCGGCGGGGTGCTGCTGGGCGCCGGCGGCCTGCTCCGGGCCTACACCAAAAGCGCCAAGGACGCCCTGGACGCGGCGGGCGTCTCCGTGGTGCGCCGCTGGGTGGAGGCGGAGCTGCCCTGCTCCTATTCTCTGGCCGAGCGGCTGAAGCTGGAAGTCGCCGCTTTTGACGGCATCGTCACGGATATGGACTACGCCGCCTCCGTGACCATCCGGGCCCTTGTGCCCGAGGAAAGGGCGGAGGATTTCCGGGCCCGCATCTTCGATCTCAGCGCCGGGGCGGTGACTGCCGCCCTCACCGGCGAGGCCTTCCGGGCCGTGCCGCTGAAATAACCGGGGACGAAAAAATCTTCAAAAAAATAAAGGGAAATAAAAATTTACGTCGTATAAGAATAGTGAGTGGGTAAACTGCTCACTATTCTTCTATTATATACAGAAGGCGGTGATCTCCATGTCATGTCCCAGACGGGAACGGGAATTGGCCGAGCATACGCTGATCGGCAAGTACGGCGTTTTGTCCGAAAACTCCGCGGGCCGGCTGACGCCGGAGGAGGAGTGCAGTATCCGCACCTGCTTTCAGCGGGACATTGACCGGATCACCCACTCCAAGTCCTTCCGCCGCCTGAAGCACAAGACCCAGGTGTTCCTCCAGCCCGAGGGGGACCATTACCGCACCCGCCTGACCCACACGCTGGAGGTCAGCCGGCTTTCCCGCACGGTGGCGAGGGCCTTGAACTTAAACGAGGATCTGGCCGAGGCCATCGCCCTGGGTCACGATCTGGGCCACACCCCCTTCGGCCACGCGGGCGAGCGGGCCTTGAACCGCATCTACCCCGGCGGCTTCAAGCACTATGAACAGAGCCTGCGGGTGGTGGATATCCTGGAGCGGGACGGGAAGGGATTGAATCTTTGCTATGAGACCAGGATGGGCATCCTGCACCACACCCATGGCGCGCCGGACGACACCCTGGAGGCCACAACGGTCCGGCTCTGTGACCGCATTGCCTACATAAACCACGACCTGGATGACTCCATCCGCGCCGGGATCCTGACCGAGGACCAGGTGCCGGAAATCATCCACCGCAACTGCGGTATGCGAAACAGCGAGCGCATCAATGCCATCCTCACCGACCTGATCCAAAACAGCGGGGGCGGTGCGCTGAAAATGTCTCCCAAAATGCAGGAGACCTTTGACTTTTTCCACAGTTTCATGTATTCTGACGTCTACACCAACCCCCAGGCCAAAGGCGAGGAGAGCAAGGTGGACGGCATTCTGAGCCGGCTGTACG
>JALFOM010000018.1 GCA_022782265.1 Clostridiales bacterium
CTATAACAAGGACGAGTTTGACACCAACGTCTGGACCCTCTACGGCGAACCGGAAACCACCTGCATCGTGAATCAGCCCGCCACCGTGGAGCTGACCTGCGCCACGCTGGTCAACCGCATCCCCCAGCTGATCGACGCCCCTGCCGGCTACGTCACCACCGACCAGTTCCCCTACAACGAGTACATGGTCCGTCCCATGAACGAGTACGTCCGGACAAAATAAGCAAACCGCAAGAATCAAGGATAATGGAAAAGGCGTGACTGGCCGCAGTCACGCCTTTTTGTTCTTGGAAAAGGGCCGTCAAAGCGAAATTCGCTGTCATCCTGAACGAAGTGAAGGATCCCGTATGGTTACGCTGAGACTTCTGTTCACGGGATTCTTCATCGCTGCGCTCCTCAGAATGACAGGGAAAATGGGGGGGAGCCCTTGTGCGGGCGACCGCAAGGGCCGGCCCTGCGGCGATGTTTCTGTCGGGCCGTAGGGGCGGGGCTTGCCCCCGCCCGGGAAGGGAAGCTCATGCGGCCTTTTTGTGCCCTTGTATTCCGGTCAGGAGAACGGCGAAAAGCACCAGGGCGATACCGGCAAGGCTGAACAGATCCAGACTTTCGCGGTACACCAAAACGCCCACCAGCGTGGCCACCACCGGCTCCACCGAGGCCATGATGGAGGCTTTGCCGGCCTCGGTCCCGGAAAGGCCGAAGGTGTACAGCATATAGGGCAGATAGCAGGTTACCAGCCCGGCCAGCAGGCAGAAGGCGAGGGTGCCGGAGGAGGAGAACATCAGCGCAAGGGGCGCTTTCACGCCGAAGAGCAGTCCCGCGCCCAGGGCCGCCAGCAGACAGGAATAAAAATTGATGGTGCTGCCGGAATAGCCCTGCCGGAGAGCCAGCTTGCCGAAAATGCTGTACAGCGCGTAGCCAAAGCCGGAGCCCAGACCGTAGAGCAGCCCGATCAGGCTGATTCTGGTCTCCTGCCCCACAATGCCCGACACCAGACAGCAGCCGGAAAAGGCCAGAAACACGGCAAGAATCAGCCGCCCGTTCAGCTTTTCCTTAAACAGCAGGGCGGACATGAGCACCACAAAGCAGGGCGCGGTGTACAGCAGGATCGCCGCGGCGGAAAGACTCATCAGGGTCATGGCCTGAAAATAGCACACGGTGAAAAACAGCAGCGAACAAAGGCCCGAGCCGATGAAGCACCACAGATCCTTCAGCCTGATCCGAAAGGCGCTTTTGTCCCGGAGGAGGATCGTCAGAGCGAACAGCAGCGCCGCCGCGCCGCAGCGGACGAAAACAATGCCGAAGGAGTCAAAGCCCAGACCGCCCAGACTCCGCCGGAACAGACCCATCAGGCCCCAAAGACAGCCGCTGGCGATCACCGCGGCGGAATAAATGTGCTTTCTCATATCCCCGCCCCCAAAATGATGTCTATGTTTTCAAGTGAGTATAATTATTTTTTCGGGCAATGTCAATATAATAGGATAAAGGTATTTTACACCCGGATGAGTGTAAAAGCTATTGCCAAATCCGCTCCGAGTGGTTAAAATAGTGAGTATACTTTTCGGAAGAAAAAACTTTGGGAGGCGGATAAAGATGAGAAGCAAATACACGGTAAAGCTCAAGACCATTGTGCAGGAGCACAAGCTGAATATTCTTCACTCTTCTAAGGACTATGACACGGCGGTGCTGACCACGGCGGATGTGAACCGCCCGGCCATGCAGCTGGCAGGTTTTTATAACTACTTTGACCCTCACCGGCTTCAGATCATCGGCCGGGTTGAGAGCACCTATCTGGACACCCTGACGGATCAGGAGCGGCGGGACGCGCTGGAGCGCTTCATGCAGTACGATATCGCGGCGCTGGTGATCTGCCACGGGATGCAGCCCTTTCCCGAGTGCCTGGAGCTGGCGGAGAAGTACGACAGGAACCTGTTTATCACCGATGAGGACACCTCTGACTTCCAGGCGGATGTGATCGGCACCCTCCACAGCTATCTTGCGCCCCGCATCACCACCCACGGCGTGCTGGTGGAGGTCTATGGCGAAGGCGTGCTGCTCATCGGCGACAGCGGCATCGGCAAGAGCGAGACGGCTCTGGAGCTCATCAAGCGCGGCCACCGCCTGATCGCCGACGACGCGGTGGAGATCAAGCTGGTGGGCCGGGATAAGCTCACCGGCAACGCGCCGGAGCTGATCCGCTACTATATGGAGCTGCGGGGCATCGGCGTGATCAATGTGCGCCATATCTACGGCGTGGGTGCTGTAAAGCCGGAGACCAACATCGACCTGGTGGTAAAGCTGGAGCCCTGGCAGGAGGGCAAGGCCTATGACCGGCTGGGCCTTTCTGAGGAGACGGAGACCTTCCTGGGCGTAAAGCTGCCTCTGGTGACCATCCCTGTCCAGCCCGGGCGGAACCTGGCCGTTATTCTGGAGCTTGCGGCCATGAACAACCGCCAGAAAAAGATGGGCTATAACGCCGCCGAGGCCCTTGCCGCCGAGCACGACTACGCGGTGGACGCCGGACTTCTGTAAAATAATTTTTGGGAGAGACCTATGGAAAACCTTGAAACCGCCATTGCACAAATCAAACAGGAGCTGCCCGGGCTGCGCCTTCTGGAAAACGAGCCCATGAGCGCCCACAGCTCTTTTAAAATCGGCGGCCCGGCGCGGGCCCTGGCCGTGCCCGCAGACGTCAGCTCGCTTTCAAAAATCTGCCATATTCTGAAAATGAATAAGCTGGCCCCCATGCTGCTGGGAAACGGCACCAACATCCTTTTCCCGGACGAGGGGCTGCCAGAGCTGTTCATCATCAGCACGGAGAAGCTGACCAAGCTGTTTTTGCTGCCTGACGGGGCCATATACGCCGAGGCGGGGGTGTCCCTGGCGAAGCTTGCCAGCTTTGCCCAGCAAAACGGGCTGAAGGGCCTGGAATTTGCCTCCGGTATCCCCGGCACGGTGGGCGGCGGGCTGCTGATGAACGCCGGCGCCTACGGCGGGGAGCTGAAGGACGTGGTGGAGAGCGTGGTCTATTACTTCCTGCCCCAGCAGACCCTTCTGGAAGCCCCGGCGGAGGCCTGCGGCTTCGGCTACAGGACCAGCAATTTCAAAACCCAGGGCGGCTGCGCCATTCTCAGCGCGGTATTCCGCCCGGAAAAGGGCGACAAGGACCAGATCGCCGCGAAAATGCGGGAGCTGAACGAGAAGCGCCGGGAAAAGCAGCCGCTGGATCTGCCCTCGGCGGGCAGCGCCTTCAAGCGCCCGGAGGGGCACTTTGCCGCCGCCCTGATCGAGCAGGCGGGGCTGAAGGGCTATACCGTGGGCGGCGCGCAGGTTTCGGAAAAGCATTCCGGCTTTGTGGTGAACAAAGGGAACGCCACATCAAAGGACGTCTATGACCTGATGATGCACGTGCGAAACACGGTCTATACCCAGACCGGCGTTTTCCTGGAGCCGGAGATCATTATCCTGCCTCCGGACTACGCCCTGAAGGACGAGACGCCGGACGCGCCCATATACAGAATTGATGTTAACGAGGAGACCCTGCCGGAGGAATGAGGGAAAGAGAGACATGGAATTTCTGATCATCACCGGCCTTTCCGGCGCAGGCAAGAGCCGGGCGGCGGATGTGCTGGAGGACCTGGAGTACTACTGCGTGGACAATATGCCCGTGGCGCTGATGCCCCGCTTTGCGGAGCTGTGCGTCGCCACCGGCGGGCGCTATGAGAAGGTGGCGCTGGTGACGGACGTGCGGGAAAAGGACGGCTTCGGCCAGCTTCTGGCCACCCTGGACCAGCTGGGCGGGATGGACATCAGCTGCCGCATCCTGTATATGGACGCGGACACCCGCACCCTTGTCCGCCGCTACAAGGAGTCCCGGCGGCCCCACCCCATGGCGGCCCCCGGCATATCCGTGGAGCAGGCCGTGGCGAAGGAGGCGGAGCTGCTGGCCCCGGTGCGGGCGCGGGCGGATTATATCGTGAACACCTCCAGTCTGACCCTGGGTATGCTGCAAAACAAGCTTTTCGACCTGTTTGCCGGGGAGGGACACAAGCGGAAAATCGCCGTAACGGTCATGTCCTTCGGCTACAAGCACGGCATCCCCATGGACGCGGACCTGGTGTTTGACGCCCGGTTCCTCCCCAACCCCTTCTATGTGGACGAGCTTCGGCCCATGTGCGGGCTGGACAGGCCAGTGGCGGAGTTTGTGTTCAGTTACCAGCAGACCCGGACCTTCCTGGAAAAGCTGGAGGACATGCTGGATTTCCTGCTGCCCCTGTATCTGGAGGAGGGGAAGCTGACGCTGACCGTCGCCATCGGCTGCACCGGCGGCCGCCACCGCAGTGTGGCTCTGGCCGCGGCGCTGAACGACTATTTCCACGCCCATGAGATAGATTCGGTAAATGTAAACCGCGATATCGACAAGTAGAGGGATTCGTGTGAAAATTCACACCATCCGGATTGAAACGGCGTGCCGCTCGCCGCTGAAGCGGCAACCGCGGCACATGCCAGAAATCTCCATTTCGCCGCCGTGAGAGATTTAAATTGCAATTTGTGCTGAGGCTTGCGCGGCAGAATGGAGATTAATATGTCATTTTCATCCGACGCAAAGGCAGAGCTTTGCGCCCAGAGGCCGGACAGAAAGTGCTGCGCCGTGGCGGAGAGCTACGGCGTGCTGCTCTACTGCAACACCTTTTCGGCCCGGGAGATCCGGATCATCACCGCCAGCCGGGATTTTGCCGCCCGGCTGCCCCGGCTGTTCAAGCGGGCCTTCTCCCTGAGCTTTGACGTGCTCCCCCCGGAAAACGCCAAAGGGAAAAGCAGCTTTCTGATCACCTCGCCGGACAAAATCAAGCGCATTTTCGACACCTACGGCGCGGAGGTGGACAGCACCCTGTCCCACCACGTCAATTTCGGCGTGCTGGAGGAGGATTGCTGCCGCACCTCCTTTATCCGCGGGGCCTTTCTTGCGGGGGGCAGCGTCACCGACCCGGAAAAGCGCTACCATCTGGAGCTGGCCACGCCCCACCACAGCGTCAGCCGGGAGACCTACTCGGTGCTGCTGGACATGGGCTTCAGCCCCCGGGAGGCGGAGCGGGGCGGAAACGCGCTGCTGTATTTCAAGCAGGCCGACGCCATCGCCGACTTTTTCACCACCATCGGCGCCACAAACACCGCCCTGGGCATTATGACGGCCAAGGTGGAAAAGGACATGCGAAACACCATCACCCGCCGGGTCAACTGCGACTCGGCCAACGCCGACAAGGTGGTGAACGCGGCCCAGGAGCAGCTTGAGGCCATACGCCATATCGTAAAGGAGTACGGCATCGACGCCCTGCCCGAGCCGCTGAAGGACGCGGCCCTGCTGCGGATCGCAAACCCGGAGGCCAGCCTTGCGGATCTGGCAAGGCTCTCCTATCCGCCGGTGACCAAAAGCTGCATTTCCCACAGACTGAAAAAAATCATGAGCTTAGCCTCAAAGGAGTAACCATGGCCTTTGTCCATTTACATGTACATACGGAATACTCCCTGCTGGACGGGGCCTGCCGTATCGACAGGATCGCGGAAAAGGCCAAGGCCCTGGGCCAGACGGCCCTGGCCGTCACCGACCACGGGGTCATGTACGGCGCGGTAGCCTTTTACAAGGCCTGCCTTGCGGCGGGGATCAAGCCCATCATCGGCTGCGAGGTATATGTGGCCCCCCGGAACATGAGCGACAAGGAGCATGGCCGGGATAACGACTACACCCATCTTGTACTGCTGTGCAAAAACGAGACCGGCTATCAAAACCTCTGCTATCTGGTCAGCGCCGCCTTTACGGACGGCTTTTACGTCAAGCCCCGTATCGACTGGGCGCTGCTGCACCGGCACGCGGAGGGGCTGATCTGCCTCTCCGGCTGTCTGGCCGGGGCCATCCCCCAGATGCTGGTCAAGGACGACTACGAGGGGGCCAAAGCCAAGGCTCTGGAGCTTCGGGCGCTGTTCGGGCCGGAGGATTTTTATCTGGAGATTCAGGACCACGGCCTCCCGGAGGAGAAAAAGGCCGCCCAGGGGCTGATCCGGCTCCATAAGGAGACGGGCATCCCTCTGGTTCTGACCAACGACGCCCACTATATTGAAAAAGAGGACGCCTATTATCAGGATGTGCTGATGTGCATCCAGATGGGCAAGACCGTGGACGACCCCAACCGTATGCGCTTTGAGTCCCGAGAGCTGTATCTGAAAAGCGAGGAGGAGATGCGCGCCCTCTTCCCGGAGCTTCAGGAGGCGGCGGACAACACGGTGACCATTGCGGAGCGCTGCAATTACAATTTCGAATTCGGCCACTACCACCTGCCCCGCTTCAAGCTGCCCGCGGGGGAGACGGACAGCTTTGCCTATCTGCAAAAGCTCTGTGAAAAGGGCTTTGCCGAGCGCTTTCCCGGCAGGCCCCAGGTCCATGAGCAGCTGGAGTACGAGCTGAACATGATCCAAAAGATGGGCTTTGTGGACTATTTTCTCATCGTCTCCGACTTTATCGGCTACGCCAAGCGAAACGGCATCCCCGTAGGCCCCGGGCGCGGCAGCGCCGCGGGCAGCGTGGTGTCCTACTGCCTGCATATCACCGACGTTGACCCCATCAAATACAGCCTGTTCTTCGAGCGCTTCTTAAACCCCGAGCGCGTCTCCATGCCGGATATCGACGTGGACTTCTGCGTGAACCGCCGGGGGGAGGTCATCGACTATGTGAACCGGCTCTACGGCAGCGACCATGTGGCCCAGATCGTCACCTTCGGCACCATGGCGGCCAGAGGCGCCATCCGGGACGTGGGCCGGGCCCTGTCCGTCAGCTACGCGGAGACGGACGCGGTGGCAAAGCAGGTGCCCTCCGGCCCGGGGGCGCTGAATATGACCCTGGACGAGGCCCTGCGGCTCTCCAAGCCCCTGAAGGAGCTTTATGAAGGGGACGAAAACATCAAGCACCTGATCGACGTGGCCAGGGCGCTGGAGGGTATGCCCCGCCACGCCTCCACTCACGCCGCCGGCGTGGTGATCACGGAAAAACCGGTGTACGAATATGTGCCCCTGGCGAGAAACGACGAGTCCATCGTCTGCCAGTACCCCATGACCACACTGGAGGAGCTGGGCCTGCTGAAAATGGACTTTCTGGGCCTGCGAAACCTGACGGTGCTGGAGGACGCGGCAAAGCTGGTGCGGCAATTCCAGCCGGATTTCAGGATGGAGACCATACCGGAGGACGATCCGGAGACCTTTGAGATGCTGGCCGCGGGTCATACCAGCGGCGTGTTCCAGCTGGAAAGCACGGGCATCACCGGCGTGTGCACCAGCATCAAGCCGAAAAACATTGAAGATATCACCGCTGTCATCGCCCTCTACCGCCCCGGCCCCATGGACAGTATCCCCCGCTTTGTGGAGTGCTCCACCCACCCGGAGAAGATCAGCTACAAGCACGAGCTGCTGCGCCCGATCCTGGAAGTCACCTACGGCTGCATCGTGTATCAGGAGCAGGTCATTCAGATCTTCCGCCAGCTGGCAGGCTTTTCTCTGGGCCAGGCGGACATGATCCGCCGGGCCATGTCCAAGAAAAAGCACAAGGTCATTGACGCCGAGCGCATCGCCTTCGTCCACGGCGACAGTGAGCGGGGCATTGCCGGCGCGGTGGCAAACGGCGTGCCGGAGGATGTGGCCAACAGCATCTACGACGAGATCCTGGACTTTGCCAGCTACGCCTTCAACAAGGCCCACGCGGTGAGCTATGCTATTGTGACCTACCGCACCGCCTACATGAAGCGGCATTACCCCCGGCAGTATATGGCGGCGCTGCTGACCTCCGTTCTGGATAACAGCACCAAGGTGGCGGAGTATATCGCCGAGTGCCGGGAGCTGGGCATCCGGCTGCTGCCCCCGGACGTGAACGAGTCCGGCGCAAACTTCACCGTGGCAGGGGACAATATCCGCTTCGGTCTGGTGGCCATCAAGGGCATCGGCTGGGGCGTCATCAACGGCCTTGTGGCCGAGCGGGAGAGAAACGGCCTCTTTGCGGATTTTGAGGATTTCTGCCGACGCATGTCCGGCAAGGACATGAATAAGCGGACGGTGGAAAACCTGATCCGGGCCGGGGCCTTTGACAGCATGGGCTATAAGCGCAAGGCCCTGCTCCAGATCGCGGGCGCGGTGATCGACAGCATCAACCAGGCCCAGAGGGACAACATCTCCGGCCAGATGGACCTCTTCGGCGACATCGGCGGACAGGAGCAGGCACAGCCCTCCCGGATCGCCATTCCCCAGGTGGAGGAGTTTTCGGCCAGAGAGAAGATGACCATGGAGAAGGAGGTCACGGGCCTCTATCTCACCGGCCACCCCATGGACGAGTACCGGGACGCGGTGCGAAGGATCGGCGCGGCCCCCATCGGCGCCATCATCAGCGATTTTGCTTCCGCGGACGGGCCGTCCCGCTATGCGGATAACCAGTATGTCACCGTGGCGGGGGTGGTGTCCTCCACCCGTACCCGCACCACCAAGAATAACTCGCTGATGAGCTATATCATCCTTGAAGACGACACCGGCAGCATGGAGCTGATCGCTTTCCAGAAGGCGCTGGACAGCGGAGGCGGCTATGTGCGGGACAATGCCGCGCTGATCATCCGCGGGCGCATCTCTGTGCGGGACGAGAAAGAGCCCCAGATCATGGTGGATTCCATCCGGCCCCTCAGCGATATCGGCACCCTGGCGGAGACGGCCCAGACAGCCCCGCCCCGCCGGAGCGCGGCGGCACCTGCCCAGCCCGGGCAGAAGCTCTGGGTGAAGCTGCCCGGGGCGGAGGATCCCAGACTCCATAAGATCGAGTTGATCCTGACTATGTTCCCCGGCACGGAGCAGATGATTATCTGGTGCGAGCGGGAGAAAAAGCGCATCGGCGCCCGGTGCCTGATCCACCCGGCTCTTGTGCAGGAGCTGAAGGAAATGCTGGGCGACGAAAATATTGTGGTAAAATGAAAAAGCAGAGGCAAAACGCCTCTGCTTTTTCATTTATTTCAGCTCGTAGAGCTTGGTGTACTTGTCCTCCAGATAGTCAAGGAAATAATCCACATTCAGGCTCTCGCCGGTGATGGCGCGGATCCACTCGTCCGGGTCGGTGAGGGAGGCGATGCTGAACACATGCTCCTTGAGCCACGCGGCAACTTTGGAGAGCTGACCCTCCCGGACAGCGGCAAAAACATCAAAATCCTTTTCCATGGTGCGCAAAATCTGCACGCCGTAGGCATTGCCCAGGGCGTAGGAGGGGAAGTAGCCGTAGCTGCCGCTCCAGTGCACGTCCTGCAGGCAGCCCACGTCGTCTCCGGGCACGTCCACGCCCAGGTATTCCTTGTACTTGGCGTTCCACAGGGCGGGGACCTGGTCCACGGTGATCTCCCCGTTGACAAAGGCCTTTTCCAGCTCATAGCGCACAAGGATGTGCAGGCAGTAGGTCAGCTCGTCGGACTCGGTGCGGATCAGGCTGGGCCGGGCAATGTTCACCGCCTCGTACAGCTCCCGCTCGCTGACGTCGGCAAAGGTGTCGCCGCTGAGCTCCTGCAGCTTGGGATAGACAAAGTGGATAAAGGCCTCGCTGCGGCCGATGATGTTCTCGAAAAAGCGGGAGATGGTCTCGTGCATGGCGTTGGACATGTTGTTGTCACAGTGGTTTGCGTAGACCTCCTCCGGCTCGTTCTGCATGAACAGGGCATGGCCGCCCTCGTGCATGGTGGAGAAAATGTTGGAGATAAAGTTGTCCTCATAATAATGGGTGGTGACACGCACATCCCTGGGGCCAAAGCTGGTGGTAAAGGGATGCTCCGTGGTCATCAGCACCAGGGCGCTTTCCCGCAGCCCCTCCTCCTTCAGCAGATAGCGGGAGAAGGCTTCCTGCTGGGGGATGGGGCAGGGCCGGGAGAGAAAGTCCTCCCGGATGGGCTTGCCCTCTTTGACGATGCGGTGCATCAGGGGGACGATCCGCGCTTTCAGGGCGGAGAAGAAGGCGTCCAGCTGCCCCTCATTCCCGCCTTTTTCAAAATCGTCCAGGCAGGCGGTGTAATAAGTGGGGTATTTGTCGTCTCTCAGGTCGATGGCCCTGCGGGTATAGTCCACAAGAGAAGCGAAGGCGTCCCGGAACAGGGAAAAATCGTTGGCCTTCTTGGCGGCCAGCCAGTCGCCGTAGGCTTTGTTGGCGGCAAGGTCCATCTCAAAGGCGAACTGGGGAGTGAAATTCTTGGTCTTTTTGTAAGCGTCGTATAGGTGCTCCACAGCCTTTTTCTGCACAGGGCTCAGACCCTCGCTGTCCTCGTAAAGCTCGCAGACCAGGCGCTGATATTTTCTGGAATGGGTCAGCTTGTGGAACTGCTTGCCCAGAATGGCCATGTCCTCGCCGGCCTGGGCCATGCCCTCCTCCGGGGCGCAGCACTCCATATCAAACTGCAGCTTGCCCAGGCTGCGGCCGTATGCGTCAATCTCCTCTAAAAGCTTGAAGAGCTGTTTCAGTTTTTGCTGGTTGGTCATAATTGATGATCTCCTTATACTTGATGCTTTTTGCTTCAGCCGGAATAGGTCTGGCACAGATGGCGGACGCAGCAGCTGGCGCAGTCGGGCTTTCTTGCGTCGCACACTGCCCGGCCGTGGAGCACGATGCAGTGGCAGAAGTCCGAGGAGTGCTCCGGCGGCAGGATTTTACGCAGGGCCATCTCGATCTTTACCGGGTCCTTCAGGTTATCCACCAGACCCAGGCGGTTGGAAATGCGTATGCAATGGGTGTCCACAACGGTGGAGCCGGGAATGTTGAACACGTCGCCCAGAATGAGATTGGCGGTCTTGCGCCCTACGCCGGGCAGGGCCGTCAGCTCCTCCATGGTGCGGGGCAGCTCGCCGTTGTATTTCTCCAGCAGGATCTGGGCGCAGGCCACAATATCCCTGGCCTTGGCGTGGTAAAAGCCGCAGGAGTGGACATACTCCTCCACCTCTTTCACATCCGCCTCCGCAAAGTCCCTGAGGGTGGGGAAGCGGGCAAAAAGAGCGGGGGTGATCTTGTTCACCCGCTCGTCGGTGCACTGGGCGGCCAGACGCACGGAAAAAAGCAGCTCATAGTCCTTTCTCCAGTCCAGCGTGCAGTCCGCCAGCGGGTATTCCTCCAGCAGCAGCCGGACAATCTCGTTTACCTGTTCCTGCGTTCTCATTTTTCTGCCTCCTGTTTTTGCCTGAGTATAAATATAGCTTCATTCAGGGATTTCGTCAATCAAAATCAAACAAAAGGCGTAAAATCGACCCGGCTCTGTCTGTTTCTACAAAAGTCCTTTTTGGCGGTTGCAATTTGAAAATACCTGTGATAATATCCGAAAATGTATTCTGAAAGTCCGGGTTTACCCCGTCAGACGCCTTTTTGATTTGGGAGGAATATCCTATGCAGAAGCTGGAACAGCTCTATGAGGGCAAAGCAAAGAAAGTATTCAAAACCGACGATCCCGAGCGCCTTATTGTGGACTACAAGGACGACGCCACCGCCTTTAACGGCCTGAAAAAAGGCTCCATCGCGGGCAAGGGCGTCATCAACAACCAGATGAGCAACCGCCTTATGGCCAAGCTGGAGAAGTCCGGCGTGCCCACCCACTTCGTTCAGGAGCTGAGCGAGCGGGAAACCCTGGTGAAGAAGGTCTCCATCGTTCCCCTGGAGGTCATCATCCGCAACATTTCCGCCGGTTCCTTCGCCAAGCGCTACGGCGTGGAGGAGGGCATCGTTTTTGACGCGCCTACCATAGAGTTTTCTTATAAGAATGACGAGCTGGGCGATCCTCTGATCAACAGCTACCACGCCCTGGCCCTGAAGCTGGCCACCGCCGAGGAGATCGAGACCATCAAGGACTACGCTTTCCGCGTAAACGACTTTTTGAAGGCCCTGTGGGCAGAGTGCGGCGTTATTCTGGTGGACTTCAAGTTGGAGTTCGGCCGCCTTGCCGACGGCACCATCGTCCTGGCTGACGAGATCAGCCCCGATACCTGCCGCCTCTGGGACGCCAAGACCCATGAAAAACTGGATAAGGACAGATTCCGCCGTGACCTGGGCGGTGTGGAGGACGCCTACGCCGAAATTATGAAGAGGCTCGTAGACCATGACGCACAGTGATCTGACAACCATAAAAGAACGCCACATTCATGAAGAATGCGGCGTCTTTGGCATCTTTTCCCACCAGACTGCGGATCTGGCCTCCCTTGCCTACTACGGCCTTTTTGCCCTCCAGCACCGGGGCCAGGAGAGCGCCGGCATTGTCATCAACGATGACGGCGTATTCACCTCCTACCGGGACACGGGCCTTGTCAACGAGGTGTTCACCCCGGAGCACCTGGCCACTCTGGGTCTGGGCAACATTGTGGTGGGCCATGTGCGCTATGCCACCACCGGTTCGGACAACAAGCGCAATGTTCAGCCTCTGGTCATCAACCACCACAAGGGCCGCATGGCCCTTGCCCACAACGGTAACCTGACCAACTCCATGGAGCTGCGGGACCAGCTGGAAAAGCAGGGCTCCATCTTCCACACCAGCACCGACTCTGAGGTCATCGCCTATATCATCGTTCAGGAGCGTCTGCGCTGCGGCTCCATCGAGGCCGCCGTCTCCGCTGCCATGAACCGGATCGAGGGGGCCTATTCCCTGGTCATCTCCTCTCCCACCAAGCTCATCGCCGCCCGGGACCCCCACGGCTTCCGGCCCCTGTGCATGGGCAGGCGGCCCGGCGGGGAGATCGTGTTTGCCTCCGAATCCTGCGCCCTTGACGCGGTGGGCGCCGTGTTTGAGCGGGATCTGCTGCCCGGCGAGATCGTCATTGTCACCGCTGATGGGATCAAGTTGGACCGGAGCCACTGCGATACTGCCAGACGGAGCATGTGCGTGTTTGAGTTTATCTACTTTGCGCGGCCCGATTCCGTTATCGACGGATGCAGCGTCAACCTGGCCAGAAGACGGGCCGGCGCCTTCCTTGCCCAGGAGCACCCTGTGGAGGCGGACGTGGTGATCGGCGTGCCCGACTCCGGTCTGGACGCCGCCCTGGGCTATGCGGAGGAATCCGGCATTCCCTACGCCATCGGCTTTACCAAGAACAAATATATCGGCCGCACCTTCATCTCCCCGGACCAGTCCATGCGGGAAACGGGCGTGAATATCAAGCTCAACCCCATCCGCGCCGTGGTGGAGGGCAAGCGGGTGGTAATGATCGACGACTCCATCGTCCGCGGCACCACCTGCCGCCGCACCATTGAGCTGCTGCGCTGGGCGGGCGCAAAGGAGATCCATATGCGGGTCAGCGCCCCTCCCTTTGTCAAGCCCTGCTACTACGGCACCGATATCGACGACGAGGAAAAGCTGATCGCAAACCACCACAGCGTGGAGGAGATCGGCCGGATCATCGGCGTGGACTCCCTGGGCTATCTGAGCATGGAGCATGTGGTCCGCCTGGCGGGGGATACGGACGAGGGCTTCTGCACCGCCTGCTTCGGCGGCGGCTACCCCACCAGCATCCCCAAAAACGGCGGGAAGGACCGCTTCCAGCAGAGAATACACGGCAGCAAAAAGTAAATGAAAACAGCCTGCTCATATGAACGAGCAGGCTGTTTTATCAGTTTTATTCTGCCTTGTGTCCGGCGTCGGACAGCATCTTGTCTTTCAGCTCCATGAGCTTGGGTGACAGGTCCACATAGTACTGGTGGGGATAGTCAAAACGCTTGACCTCCGGCCAGAGAGTGCTGACCTGATAGGCGCAGTAGGTCTTGATCTCCTTGAGCGTGGGCAGCTTGTACACCAGCTGGCCGTTTTTGAAGATGGGGACCATCATTTCGTAAGCACGGAAATTCTCCATGGTTTTGCGTTTCCAGCGGGCCTGGGGATCGCAGATCTCCAGCGGCTGGCTGTCGTCCACAGTCTCATCGTGCAAGCAGATATAGTCCGCCTCAGCCATGCCGGTCTCCCGGTTGTAGAAACGGTAAAATTTCTTGAAGCCGGGGTTGGTGATCTTGCCCACGTTCTCACTGACCTTGATTTTGGGGATAATGGTTCCCTCATCGTCCTCCACGGCACAGAGCTTGTAGACCCCGCCGAACACCGGCGTGCTCTTGGAGGTGATGAGCCGTTCGCCCACGCCGAAAGCGTCGATTTTCGCGCCCTGGCGGAACAGCTCGGTAATGAGCCGCTCGTCCAGAGAGTTGGAGACGGTGATGGTGCATTCCGGCCAGCCTGCCTCGTCCAGCATGACCCGGGCCTTCTGGGTCAGATAGGCCATGTCGCCGGAGTCGAGACGGATGCCGCACTTGGTGATGCCCATGGGCCTGAGCACCTCGTTGAAGGCCCGGATAGCGTTGGGGATGCCGGATTTCAGGGTGTTGTAGGTGTCCACCAGCAGCACCGCGTTGGTGGGGTAGGCCTTGCAGTAGGTGACAAAGGCGTCATACTCCGAGTCGAACATCTGTACCCAGGAGTGGGCCATGGTCCCTGCGGCGGGTACGCCGTAGATCTGATCGGACACGGTGCAGGCGGTACCGGCGCAGCCGCCGATAAAGGCGGCACGGGCTCCGGTCACGGCGCCGGCGATGCCCTGGGCCCGGCGGGAGCCGAATTCCAGTACGGCGCGCCCATCAGCAGCCCGGCAGATGCGGCTGGCCTTGGTGGCAATCAGACTCTGGTGGTTGAACTCCAGCAGCAAATAGGTTTCCAGCAGCTGGGCCTGAATGGCAGGAGCACGGATCGTAAAGATCGGTTCCCTGGGGAAAATGGGCGTCCCCTCCGGCACGGCCCAGATGTCGCCGGTAAATTTGAAATTGCGCAGATATTCGAGAAAAGCTTCGTCAAAGATGCCTCTGCCGCGGAGATAGGCAATGTCCTCCTCGTCAAAGTGAAGCTTCTGAACATAGTCTATGATCTGCTCCAGCCCGGCCGCAATGGCAAAGCCGCCGCCGTCCGGTACTTCCCGGAAGAATACGTCAAAGTAGGTCATGCGATCCTGCATACCGCTCACAAAGTAGCCATTGCCCATCGTAAGCTCGTAAAAATCGCACAGCATGGTCAGATTGATGCCGTTTGCGCTTTTCATGCTCTGCCTCCTGTAACCGTCATTTAAAGAAAAGGTAAATTTCTCTGATACCATTATATGCTTTGCCGCAAAGGAACGCAAGAAAATTGTAGCTATTGTTTATCTTTTGACGCAACTGTGCTGAATATGCGCTTTTTTCGATTGACTTTATTCGAGAATTAGTTTATCTTGATAGAAGTGGAGAAGTAGGAATATTGAAAGAGGCTGGAATATGAGAAAAGAATTTTTTACGCCGGGCAGGACGGAGCTTGCCGGCAACCACACGGATCACCAGAAAGGCAGAATATTGGCTTCTGCGGTGGATCTGGGTCTGCACGCCGTATGCGAGGCCAACGGGAGCAGCACCATCCGCATCCGCTCTGAGGGCTTTAACAGCTTTGAAGTCAGAATCAATCACCAGAATGTCCGTACCACCGAGTTCGGTACGCCCAAGGCGCTGGTCAGGGGCCTTGTGGCAGTGTTTACCGAACTGGGCCTGAATATCGGCGGCTTTAACGCAGAGATTAAAAGCACGCTGCCCGCAGGCTCGGGGCTCAGCTCCTCCGCCGCCTTTGCCGTGCTGATCGGAAAGATTCTCAACAGCTTTTTCAATGATGGGAAGCTGGAGCCCATCGTTATTGCCAGAGCTGCCCAGCAGGCGGAGAACAAATTTTTCGGCAAGCCCTGCGGGCTGATGGATCAGCTCACCTGCGCCATGGGACACACCATCTATGTGGATTTCAAGACCAATGAGATAGAGCCTATTCAGGCCGACTTCGGCCCCATGGGGCTGACCATGTGCCTGACCGACACCGGCGGCAGCCACGCCGGGCTGGACACCTCTTACGCCCGTATCCCCTCGGATATGATTTATATCGCGAACCTCTTCGACAAGGGTGTTCTGGGCGATGTGGATCCGGAGGAGTTTCGGAGCAAGGGCTGGGATCCGGCAAACCGCCCTGTCCGACGCGCCATGCACTTCTTTGACGAGAACGAGCGGGTGCCCCAGATGCGCGATGCGCTGAAGGCTGGCGACGGCAACACCTATATGCGCCTGATGAACGAGTCCGGCCGTTCTTCGGAAAAGCTGCTGAACAACATCATCACCAGCGCCACCGGCGACACCAAGCTGGCCCAGGGTCTGGACCGGAGCGAGCGGCTGCTGAAAGGCCGGGGTGCCTGGCGGGTACACGGCGGCGGATTTGCCGGCTGCGTGCAGGCCCTGATGCCCACAGACTACTTCCCGGTTTACAAGGCCGCCATGGAGGAAGAGTTCGGCCCGGGCACCTGCCGGGAGATCAAGCTGGTATAAATCCTGATAAATATAAGGGACTGCCGGAAAACCGTATTCATCCCGCTGAAGGGGTGATCTGCTGATATGGCGGTTCAAAAAAGGAAAACGCCGGGGGAGCATGATTTGCCATGCTCCCCCCGGCGTTCGGGTTTTTTCGGAAAAAGGGCAGCAAAAAACCCAGACGCTATTGCATCCGGGCTTTTGGAGCTGCTGGCCAGATTCGAACTGGCGGCCTCATCCTTACCAAGGAGTCGAGAGGCTTGCGCCTCTCGTGGCACGCTCTACCTTGAGGCAAATACTGCCCAAAAGCCCTGAAAATGCAACAGATTTCAAACAATTCTGCGGAATCCTACTGTCGGAACTCCCCTTCGAGAGGGTTTCCAACCGCATCCCTTTCTTTTATAAGATAATATCACATCAACTGTTCACGAAACAAGATGTTTTGACTTTATTATACAACTCTTATCATCATTTTTTCATCTGTATCATCTTTTAACATCTCTCAATCATCCGCCACCAAGAGTAAGCGAAAATAAATCATAAATAATTCTTTTTTCTTTTGAACCTATCCCATTATAGTGGATAGGTTCAACTGTATAATAAGGCCATAAAGATTGAGGGAAACAAAACCTCAGAAAAACAAAAATAAGGGTTGCGACCTACCGCCAAGGCCAAGGGTAGTGTCAAGAGTTATGCGCAAATTTGCTTTGGTATCTGGTAGAAATTTATTACAGGGGGCGGCTTAACCGTCCCTTGGTTCCTATTCGGCGGGCAGGGCGCAAAGGGTCAAGGGCGGCGGTACGCCGCTCGTCTTGCCCTTGACGCTTTGTGCCCTGGCTGCTATCACCCGGCTTGAAGCTCGTCCTCCAGGGCGTCCAGATGCTTCATGTTCATGTATTTCTTGCTGCCCCACTGGGTTCCGGCTACATGACGAAGCCGTGCGCAGACCAGCATCAATGCCGAATTTCCATCCGGGAAGGCACCGACTACCCGCGTCCTGCGCCAGATCTCCCGGTTCATCCGTTCGATTACATTGTTGGTTCGGATCTTCACCCAATGCTCGGAGGGAAAGTCGCAGTAGGTCAGGGTTTCCTCGATACCAGCCTCAACCTTCTTCGCTGCCGCCGGCAGCTTCATGGCCTTCAGTTCGGCAACCACGGAGGCAGCCTTCTCCCGGGACGCTTTCTTGCTCTCCTGGGCGTGGATTGCCTTGAGCATCTTCGCCACATTTTTGATCTTGGATTTGGGCACAACGGAGAATACGTTTCGGTAGAAATGCACCACGCAGCGCTGATACTTTGCTTCGGGAAACACCTCTCCCACAGCTTCCAGCATCCCCAGACACTTGTCTCCGACAATGAGTTTTACGCCTTCAAGGCCTCGTCCGCGAAGCCATTGGAAGAAGCTGACCCAGCTCGCTTTGTCCTCTTTCATCCCCTCGGCTGCGCCCAAAACCTCACGATAACCGTCCTCATTCACGGCAATCGCCACCAAAACGGCCACATTTTCGTACTCACCGCCCCAGTTTCGCTTGAGGTAGATACCGTCCACATACACATAAGGGTACTTGCCGCCTTGCAGGGGGCGGTTGCGCCAGGCCTCGATGTTGACATAGGCTTTCTTGTTCAGCTCGCTGATGGTGGAGGCGGACACCTTGCTGCCCCATAGGGCTTCGGTGATGTCCTCCACACGGCGCACGGACACACCTGCCAGGTACATCTCGATGAGGGCTTCCTCCACGCTGCTCTCCCGGCGGCGGTAGCGCTCGATAATGGCAGTCTCAAACGAAATGCCCTTGAGACGGGGCACGTGAAGCGTTACATCGCCGGAAGTGGTGGTAAGGTTCCGGTCATAGTGACCGCTGCGATAGCCTTGACGCACTTCAATGCGCTCGTATCGGGCCGCCTGGGTGAGCTTCTGGGCTTCGGCCTCCAGCAGCTCGTTGAGGGTCTCCTCCACGCTGCCGCGGACCAATTCTTTGATCTGGCCCTTGATTATTTCCTCGTTGAATTGTACAATGTTGTTGGACATGGTTTGTCGTCTCCTTTCGAATGTTTGTGTGGTAACTTCATTCTACCAGAGACCGGCAAGCCGTGTCTACTTTATTGCCTTCTTCAATTTGCGCAATTTATTATACCTTATCATGGTCTGCGACATCAGCAGAACCTCAATGAAGTACATTTGACTTTTGAAAGCATAAGAATTTTCCAGTGCCCACTTCCCTCGGGCACTGGATTATGCTATAATCAGTTCAAAAAGTCGGAATTTATGGAGGCAAATATGGAAACAAAAATGGTGTTTGACCACAAAAATTTAAACAGAGATGTTATTAAATACATAGCGATGTTGACCATGTTATTGAATCATATTTCACAAATCTTTATGAAACCAGGATATTTTCTGTCGGAGTTATTTTTGGACATAGGATATTTTACAGCAATTACTATGTGTTACTTTCTTGTAGAGGGGTTTCAATATACGCATTCAAAAAAGAACTATGCAATTCGATTGCTAATATTTGCCTTGATCTCTGAAATTCCATATTGTATGGCTTTTACAAATAATGGTGTGATAGAATTTCAAGGCCTAAATATGTTATTTACTTTGCTCCTATGTTTTGCCATTCTGATTGTGAATGAAAAAGTATTAAACAAATTTCTAAAAGGTATCTGTATCTTGGGATTGATAGTCCTTTCTGTATTCTGCGACTGGGCATTATTAGCACCAATATTTACCTTGCTGTTTATATGGAGCAGAAGGTCAAGAAATAAGATAAAATGTACATTCATTATTTCCATGCTTTTATTTGGGATTTTTAATTTCGCAGGTGGTATAGGAAGATTTTCGGCAGGCAAAAATATTGTTTATGCATTAGGAAGTATGTCAGGAATTGCTCTTGCAGGAATTGTGATTTTATATTTCTATAATGGCAAGCGGATGGAGAAGGGGAAAGTATTCTCCAAGTGGTTTTTCTATTTATTCTATCCTGTGCATCTTCTCATATTAGGTTTAATTAGAATTTATTGTCTATAAACTAAATTCCATTTTGTCGCACAGTTTTTTGTTGCAACAGCCCTCTTTTCTCTTTCCTTTTAGTATGTTATACCTACAGAAAACCGCAAAGGGAAGTTCTTCCTGTGGCGAACTACGGAAAATACCACATTCTCGTCCGTCTCCGACTGTCTAAAGTGTTCAATTCTTGTGATTTTTCTGCCCATAATCAGACCGCATCCCTTCCTCAAAAAGTGGCAAGAAGGGATGCGGTCTAATGGTTTTCGCAGAATTGGCGATTCTGAACTTTCTGAAGCTGTATTTTCACAACAGCAAAAGAAAGCCTCTGAAACCCGAAGATTTCAGAGGCTTTGGAGCTGCTGGCCAGATTCGAACTGGCGACCTCATCCTTACCAAGGATGCGCTCTACCTACTGAGCTACAGCAGCAAAGGTTATGCCCCTTGAATAAGGGGCATATGTGGCGACCGAGAAGGGACTTGAACCCTCGACCTCCGGCGTGACAGGCCGGCGTTCTAACCGACTGAACCACTCGGCCACGGCTCAGTTATAGTACCAAATCCCGCGCCGTTTGTCAACACTTTTTTTCAATGTTTTTTCTTTTTTTGCTTCCCCGGGCGGAAAGACGATCCCACCCGGGGGGTTTGCTCACTTGATATCCAGCTCCAGCGGCTCATCCAGCGTCTCCGAAACATACTTCCCGTTTTTCTTCCTCTGCCGGACACACTCCGTCAGCAGATATTCGATCTGCCCGTTGATGGAGCGGAAATCGTCCTCCGCCCAGGCCGCAATAGCGTTATACAGCGCCGGAGACAGGCGCAGAGGCACCTGCTTTTTTTCCGCCATGGCTTAATACAGGCTGCCGGAGTTGACCACCGGCTGTGCGTCCCGGTTGCCGCAGAGCACCACCAGCAGATTGGAGACCATGGCCGCCTTCCGCTCCTCATCCAGCTCCACGGTCTTGTTCTCACTGAGCCGCTCAAGGGCCATCTCCACCATGCCTACGGCACCGTCCACGATCATCTTTCTCGCGTCAATAATGGCGGAGGCCTGCTGACGCTGGAGCATAACGGCGGCGATCTCCGGCGCGTAGGCCAGATAGGTGATGCGGGCCTCGATGATCTCTATACCGGCGTCCTCCACCTTCTGCTGGATCTTGTCGCGGATGCGGCGTGCCACCGTCTCGCTGGAGCCCCTCAGGCTGCCCTCGTCCGCCACGCCGTCGCCGGTGGTGTCCACGCCGGGGGCCACGTCGTAGGGGTAGATGCGCACGATGTCGCGCACTGCGCTGTCGCACTGGAGGGACAGATATTCCTTATAGTTATCCACGTTGAAAACGGCTTTTGCCGTGTCCACGACCCGCCACATGACGGCAATGCCGATCTCGATGGGGTTGCCCAGACAGTCATTGATTTTCTGGCGGCTGTTGGACAGCGTCATCACCTTCAGGGATATCTTTTTGCTGGCGCTTTCGGCGGCTGCCGCACCGGCGCTGCCGCTGATGGCCAGATTCAATACCGCGTTTCCGGACCGTCCCCCGTCTACATCGCCGCTCTGTCCCAGCTTGGTCTTTGCCGCCGGATTCACACCGGAGCAGAAGGGATTGACAAAGTAGAAGCCCTCATTCTTCAGCGTGCCCACATAACGGCCGAACAGGGTGAGCACCAGCGCTTCCTGGGGCTTGAGCACCTTCAGGCCCATAAAGGGGATCCAGCCCACGCAGACCCAGATTATGCCCACCACAAACACAGGGATCGCCCAGAGCCGGTGGTTATCCATTCCGATACCGCCCAGCACCGTGAGCCCCACAGCCGCCGTATACAGCAGACCAAAGAGCAGCAGCATGGACATACCGTTCTTTTTATTGTTAAGTACTTTTTCTTTCATGGGATTACGCCTCCTTATCTGATATCAGAATGATATCAGATCAATATGAAAATGTCAAGCGTTTCCGAAAAGAAAAGCGCCCCGCCGGTCAGACAGCAGAATCTGCTGTCCGGCAAGCGGGACGCTCATTTCTGTGCTTTATCCGACCAGACGGAGCCAGAAGCCGGTGCTGGGCTCGTAGCCCTCCAGCATGGCGTTCATCCATTCGCTCATGGCCTCGTTGATCAGGCTGTTTTCGGCGATCAGGTTGCTGTACAGCTCGCCCTCGCCCACATAGTACATCACATGGTAGCCGGCGTAGCTGCTGCTCTCGCCGTAGACAATGGCGGTGTCGCCCTTCTTGTGGCCCTCAAAGCAGAAGGCGTCGAACTCCTCCACCATCTGGCCCTTGGGCACGTTCTCGTACAGACCGCCGTTGGTGTTGGAGCCTTCGTCCTCGGAGTACTGCTCGGCCAGAGCGGCAAAGCTCTCTTCGGTTTTGTCGCCTGCGTTGAACTCGGCCAGAATCTCTTCTGCCCTGAGCTTGGCAGTTTCTTTGGCCTTGTCGGTGTAATTGCCGTCTGCGTCAGCCTCGGCCTTGACCAGAATGTGGCGGACCCGGGCGGTGGCGTAGTGGTTATCGTCGCGGCTGATGAAAGCCACAACCGTGTAGCCCTCACCGTCGGAATCCTCGATCACGCTCACATCGCCGGCCTTGCGGCTGCCCATGAGCCATTCCTGATAGGCACCCAGGCTGCCGCCGGAGGCCCGGCTGCTGAGGGTGGCTTCCTGACCGGCGATCACAGCATTGGCAGCGTCGGAAAGGCGCTGAAGCACGTCCTCGCCCTCGGCCTCCTTATAGGCGGCCATGATTTCATCGGCAGTCTCCTTGGCGGCGGCAAGGGTCTCCTCGGTGACTTCCTCGGTGGCCTCTTCGCCCTCGGTCTCCGGCTCCACGGTGACCTTGGTGGCCTCTACGGAGAAGTACGCGTAATCAAAATAGTCGTAAATGCCCTCAAAGCTCTGGTATTCCTCTTCCAGCTCCTCGTCGGTGTAGCTCAGGGTCTCCTGATACTGGCTGTAAGCCTTGGAGGCGAGAGCAGACTCCCGGGCGGCACTGAGAACAATGTCGCTGTCCACGCCGTTGCCGTAGTTGGCCTCAAGATAGTTGTCCGCGCTGGAAAAGCCCATGGTCTTGGCATAGGTCTCCATGTCGGCAAAATCGGCATCGATCTCCGCCAGCTCTTCATCGGTAAGGGTGATGCCGTTTTCCTTCGCGTAGTTCACCAGGGCCTGGTTCTGCTCGATCTGCGCATAGGCGGACTGGAGGAAGTAATCCTTCCAGGTGGCGCCCTCCTCAAGCAAGGAGCAGGACTGACCGGCTGCTCCGGCCAGACCACTGCTGGTGTCCAGACCGAAAATTCCGGCGTAGTTGCCGTACTGTTTGATGAAAGCGTTATACTGGTTTGCGTAATAGTAGTTCAGCTCCGCAGGGGAGTAGGACTGACCGTTGATGGTGGCGGCGGTGGTGTGGGTATAGAGAAAGCCGGAGTTAAGAAACAGGATCAGAGCGACGAGCAGCACAACGCCTATGGTTCCCAAAGTCCAGTTACGTCTGCTTTTCGCTCTCTTCTTTGCCTCTTCCTGGGCGGCCAGGGTCTTCTTGTCCGTTCCGGCGGCACGGGCGGCCTGGCGATTTTTCTTTTCCGTTGATGCGCTCATTGCATTCATCCTTTTCATGGTGTTGACATACTTATATAGAAATAAGCCGTAACATTATAACCGAATTACAAACAGTTTTCAAGATGTATTTTCCCCCGTTCCCTTGCTTTGGCCGGATTTTCGTGCTATCATAGCGAAAAATCTTTTCGCGGAGGTCCAAGTTGAAGAAAAAGACCCTTTTTGCCTGCGCTGCGCTGGCGCTGGTAATGACCGGCACGGCCCTGGTGCTGGACAGCCGGTACGGCCTGCAGGTCACAGAATACCACCTGTATTTCGACGCTCTCCCGGCGCAGTTCGAGGGCTATTGCATCGTTCAGCTCTCCGACCTGCACGGCTCCGTGTTTGGCAGAGAGAACAGCCGTCTTGCCGCCCTGGTGCGGGAGCAGCAGCCGGACCTGATCGCCATGACCGGAGATTTTGTTGAGGACGAGAGCCAGCTGGCGGCCACCCGGGATCTGCTCAATGGCATTTCAGGCTGTGCGCCCATATACTGGGTAAACGGAAACCATGAGTGGGTCAGGGGCGTACTGCCGGCCCTGGGGGAGCTGCTGGATTCTTATGGCGTTATCCGGCTGGAAAACCGGTATCTGCCCATCCGGCGGGACGGCGCGCAGATCATTGTGGCCGGGGCCGAGGACCCCAACGGCCGGGCGGACATGATCAAGCCCGACGCCCTGGCGGAGCTGCTGCGGCAGGAATACCCGGGGGAATTTGTGCTCTGGCTGGGCCACAGAAATTACTGGGCGGAGAAATATCCGGAGCTGCCGGTGGACCTGATCCTCTCCGGCCATGCCCACGGGGGCATTGTGCGTCTGCCGGGGATCGGCGGACTTTTAAACGTGAACCACAGCTTCGGCGCGGAGTACGAGTCCGGGGTGTATCAGGGGGAGCGCTTTCAGATGGTGGTCTCCCGGGGACTGGGCAATTCCATCCCCGTGCCCCGCTTTCTGAACCGGCCTGAGCTGGTCAAAATTATTCTTCACTGCGGACAGTCATAATCCGTCCCCGGCGCGCATATACTGAAAGTATGTTGACTTTACAGGAGGTGCGCGAATGGAAAGAGATATTGACGACCTGATCTTCGGTGACTACGATCCGGGTCCCAGCAAAAGGTGAGCTCGCGAAAGCAAGCTCACCTTTTGCTTTGTCTGGCCCTGCGGGGCTAATCAGCCTTTGCTTTATGGGCGATCAGGCCGATGAGCTGCCCGGAGAGGATCACCGTCAGCAGGGAGTACAGGATCCGGTTCAGCGGGATATAGCTCAGCGACAGCAGAAGCACCACAAGGTCGCTGGCAAGGTAGATCCATTGTATGCCGGCGCCGGTGAGCCGGGAAAGGCTCATGGCCAGGGCGTCGTCCCCGCCGGGGGCACCGCCCATGCGCACACAGAGCCCCACGCCCACGCCCACAAAGGCCGCGCCCAGGACACTGGCGAAAAGGGGCGTGTCCGCGATGGCGGGGAAAAGGGGAGGGAAGCGCTCGAAAACGGCATAGAACAGGGAAAAGCCGCCGCCGGAGATCAGGGAATAGGCCACGAAATCCCCGCCGATGACCCGCCAGCCCAGATAGTAGCAGCACAGGTTCAGCACCAGCCCCGACACCGCCGGAGAGAAGCCGAACCAGTGGTGCAGCAGCAGCGTCAATCCCAATATGCCGCCCTCGGTCACGCCCGAGAAAGAGTGAATGTGATAAAGTCCAAAGGCCAGAATGGCGCTGCCCAGCAGGGAGAAGGCGACGTTTCTTGCCTTTATACGGGAAAACAATTTAACAAATCCTTTCGTGAAATAATAATAAAAAAGAAAATAATAAACAGAATAACGGCACAGCCTTACAATGAAGGGCCGTGCCGCTTTGCCTGCCTGACTGAATTTTTTGGGGGGACGAAGGCGTCAGCTCTCCGCCCGCATGGACAAAAAGGCGTTGATAAAGCCGTCCAGATCGCCGTCCATCACGTTCTGTATATTGCCGTTTTCATACTCGGTACGGTGATCCTTCACCAACTGGTAGGGCATGAAAACGTAGGAGCGGATCTGACTGCCCCATTCGATGGCCTGGTAATCCCCGGCCAGTTCACTGATTTTTTTATCCTGGATGGCCTTTTCGTATTCATACAGTTTGGCACGGAGCAGGGCCAGGCAGCGTTCCTTGTTCTGGAGCTGGCTCCGTTCGTTCTGGCACTGGACCACGATTCCCGTGGGGATATGGGTCATCCGGACGGCGGAGGACGTTTTGTTGACGTGCTGTCCGCCGGCACCGCTGGCCCGGTAATAATCCACCCGCACATCATCCATGTTCAGGTTCACTTCCACCGT
>JALFOM010000059.1 GCA_022782265.1 Clostridiales bacterium
GATCTCCCATCCATTAGGAGTAAGGGCCGAAGAAGACTACTTCGTTGATAGGCCAGCGGTGTAAGCACAGTAATGTGTTCAGCCTACTGGTACTAATAGCCCGAGGGCTTGACCTACAATATGCAGGTTCAGCCTTGCTCATCCTCTTCTCTGTTTAGTTTTCAGGGTACAGAGCCCTGATATAGTTGGTGTTTTTAACGGTGAGGGTCCACCTGTTCCCATTCCGAACACAGAAGTTAAGCTCACCAGTGCCGACAATACTTGTCTGGAGACGGACCGGGAAGATAGGTCAATGCCAACACAAAGCCGCTCGTTTGAGCGGCTTTGTTTTTGTTTGTTCACATTTTCGCATTGACTTATATGCCCTGTTGCGGTATTATATACAAGAGTTTTATGCTCAATGTATAGAAAAGGAGAACATTTTATATGGCAAATAAATACGCTGGTACCAAAACCGAAAAGAACTTGTGGGAAGCATTCGCAGGTGAATCCCAGGCGAGAAACAAGTACACCTATTTCGCTTCCGTGGCTAAGAAGGCCGGATTTGAGCAGATTGCTGAGCTGTTCCTGAAGACCGCAGAGAACGAGAAAGAGCATGCAAAGCTTTGGTTCAAGGAACTGGGTGAGTTAGGTGATACTGCCGAGAATCTCCTCCACGCCGCTGAGGGCGAGAACTACGAGTGGACCGATATGTATGACCGTATGGCCAAGGAAGCCGACGAGGAAGGTTTCAAGGAGCTTGCAGCCAAGTTCCGCGGCGTTGCAGCCATCGAGAAGAGCCACGAGGACAGATACCGCGCTCTGCTTAACAACGTGGAGACCAAGAAGGTCTTTGAGCGTTGCGAGGTTCAGGTCTGGGAGTGCCGTAACTGCGGCCACATCGTTGTCGGCACCAAGGCCCCTGAGCTCTGCCCCGTCTGCGCACATCCCCGGAGCTACTTCGAGATCCGCAAGGAAAATTATTAATCTTTAATCCCGCGCAGTAAAACAACGGCTCCTCCGTATAGTCTGAACGATTATACGGAGGAGCTTTTTGCGTAAAATGGGATATGGTTTTATCCCGTATTCAAAATGGATTGAACAAGGGTAAAAAGCCAGAGAAGTCCGCCGGTTAACACAGCGGCAAGAGCAGCGCTTCCCAGAGTGAGAAGTACTTTCTGGTAGGGCCGCTTTGCCACTTCCTGGGCCTTGCTGATCTCGTCCAGCCGGCGGCCCTCCAGAAAGGCCACAATCTCCTTATAGCTCTGGATATCGTATTTCTTTTTCTCTTTTTCCACCCTGAGGGCAAGAAAAAAGGTGAAAGCAAACAGGATAACCGCAAGGGCCATGCCCCACCAGTGGAGAAAATAGGCCAGCGGTGCCCAGGCCAACAGGCTGAGAACCATCATCAGGGCAAAAACATTGCTGAGCCGGTTAAAGGCTCTGATCTCATCATCGTTGATTTTTTCTTTCATTCGCTCCGCATCTCCTTTGATCAGTTGGTCAAGGCTGACGCCATAGAGCGCGCTGAGCCGCAGCAGGCTTTGAATGTCCGGATAACTTTTCCCGTTCTCCCAGTTAGAGACGGTCTGCCGGGTGACATATACAGCCGCTGCCAATTCTTCCTGAGACAGGCCCAAGCTGCTCCGGTATGCACGGATTTGTTCTTTTACTTCCATAAACCTTGACCTCCTGAGCCAATTATATGGCCGCAGCGGAGATTTTGTCTATCAAATGTGTTTGACATGGGCAAAAAAAAGCGGAGCGGTTCACCGGAAGGCAGCTCCGCTTTTGATTTTCACATGGCAGTCATCTGTTTTTCTTCGCGTAGCTGAACATCCAGATGACAATGGCGACAAGCGCCAGCAAAACGGCAACACCCAGAATCACGTTAAGCAAGCTGCCCAGCAGGCTGAACGCGCCGGAGACCAGCTTGATCACCAGCACCACCACGCCGATAACGACGGCCAGTGCCAGAACCCCGCCCAGGATCTTTCCGAGATTTTTCATAAAATTTCTCCTTGTCCAAGTTTGTTGATAACGTCTACAAAATAAGGAGGCAGAGGGGCCTCCGTGATATGCTCCTCTCCGCTGCGGGGGTGAATGAAGCGAAGCCGCCTGGCGTGGAGACACTGACCCTCCAGCCCCTTATCGGGGGAGGGGGCGCCGTAGGTATAGTCGCCCAGCAAAGGGTGGCCGATGTAGGCCATGTGGACCCGGATCTGGTGGGTGCGACCGGTTTCCAGACGGCAGCGGATATGGGTATAGCCCCGATAGCGGGCGATGACCTGCCAGTGGGTCACGGCAGGCTTTGCGTTTTTACTGGTGACAGCCATGCGCTTTCGGTCCGTAGGATGGCGGCCTATGGGCGCGTTCACCGTGCCGCTGTCTTGCCGGAGATTGCCCCGGACAATGGCCTCATATTCGCGGTAAAGGCTGTGGTCGGAGAGCTGAGCGGACAGGCCCTGGTGAGCAAAGTCGTTTTTTGCCACGATCAGCAGCCCGGAGGTGTCCTTGTCAATGCGGTGGACAATACCGGGGCGCTTCTCCCCGCCGATACCGGAGAGAGAATCCCCGCAGTGCCACAGCAGGGCGTTCACCAGCGTACCGTCCGGATGGCCAGGGGCGGGGTGAACCACCATACCCCTGGCTTTGTTGACCACCACCAGATCCCCATCCTCATAGACAATATCCAGAGGGATGTCCTGGGGGACCAGGGGAAGCTCTTCCACATCCGGCAGGACGATCTGAAAGCAGTCGCCGGCAGCGCATTTGTAATTTTTCTTCACCGGACGGCCGTTGAGGGAGACAACGCCCTGCTCGATGAGCCGCTGTACCGCGCTGCGGGAGAGTTCCTCCAAATTGCGCGCGAGGAGAGCGTCGATCCGTTCGCCGCTCTCCTCTGCTGTGATTTCGATAAGATTATCGTCCATATGATTTTTATTTGAATTCAGAAAGGATGTCTTCCAGATCAAAGTCCAGTCCGTCAGAGGACTTCTTTGCCGGTGCAGGGGCCTGGACGGGCTGCTGGGGCTGAGACTGTATGGGAGGCTGCACAGGCTGTTGTACCGGCTGCTGAACGGGAGCCTTGGGCTGAACGGGCGCGGCGGCCTGCTTCTGGGCCTCTACGCGGCTGTTTGCTCTCTCCCACTCGGCAAAGGGATCGGCGGGATCCACTGCGGGAGCCGGCTGAACCGGCGCTGCGGGGGCCTGCTGCTGACGGGCGGCGCGGGCAGCCTTGAACTGCTCATAATCCTGTTCAAACTTAGGCTGACGGGACTTGCGGGCCGGCTGCTTGGCGGGAGCTTCCTCTTTCTCGCGGCGGCGCAGGGGACGCACAGGCTCGTCCTCTTCCTCATCGTCATCGTCAAAGGCGTCTCTCCTGCGGAGAACAGGCTTTTCTTCCTTTTCGGGCCGACGGCGGACAGGCACGTTTTCCTCATCCTCGTCATCCTCGTCATAATCCTCGTCGTCTTCCAGCCGACGGTCCCGGGCGGAGCGTCCTTCACCGCCAAAGAGAATATACAGGATGAAGACAAAGCAGAACACAGTGATGGCAATATCCGCCACATTAAAGATGGGGAAGTTGAAAAACTCCAGCTTGAACATATCCTGCACATAACCGTAGAGGATGCGGTCAATGCAGTTGCCGATACCGCCGGCCATGATAAAGACTGCGCTCCAGCGGCCGAGAGAGCCGGAGATGAAATTGGTGGCCAGGGCAACGATCACGGCAACGGTGAAAACGACGCAGATGATGATGAAATAGATTCTGGCGTTTCCTCCGCTCAAAAAGCCGAAAGCGGCGCCCTGATTATGGATGTTCACGAGACTGAGCACACCGGGAATAAGCTCTTTGATTCCTGTGTCGAGCACAATATTTCCGGCAATCCAGTACTTCAGCCACTGGTCGGCGATGATGACCAGCATAGCAACGATGGCATACAGCATATCTTTCTCCAATCTGCCGCCGGGTGAAACCTGCGGCGCGCGAATTGTGGTGCCGGCCTGCCGTTCTGCAGCCGGCGCGGACGCCGGGCTTAAAGCGTGGCTACGACTGCGGCGCAGCGGGGGCAAAGCCCGGTTTCGGGGTCAGCCTGCAGGGAATGCATCCAGCAGCGGGGGCACTTGGTGCCGGGGGCTTCGATGACGGAAACAGTCAGACCGGGGATGGCGGAGCCTGTGCCCACAACGGCCTCTCCGTTTTCTGCTTCGTCAGAGATCAGGCACTGGGAGACGATGAACAGATCGGAAAGCTTCATGTCGGAAATGCTGTCCACCGCGTCCTTTGCGGCCTGGTCGCCCACCTTCAGGGTAACAGCAGCCTCCAGGGACTTGCCGATGCGCTTGGAGGCACGGGCAGCCTCCAGAACACCGTTGACGTCACTGCGCACGGCGATAAGGGTATCCCAACGGGCCAGCTCCTCGTCGGAGAGAGCATAGTCCGCAAAGGGCTTGTTCATCTCGTTGAGGACGATATTGCGGGCATCGTCGCCCTGACGGTGGGGCATGGCCTGCCAGATCTCGTCGCAGGTGAAGGCCAGGATGGGAGCGAACATTTTTGCCATGCTGTCGAGAATGAGGTAAAGGGCGGTCTGGGCGCTGCGGCGCTTCAGGCTGTTCTTTTCCTCACAATACAGCCGGTCCTTGATGATGTCAAGATAGAAGCTGGAGAGCTCCACCACGCAGAAGTCGTTGATGGCGTGGGAGACGATATGGAACTCATAGTCGTCATAGGCCTGAGCCACTTTTTCGATAAGCTGATTGAGCTTGGTGATGGCCCAGCGGTCCAGCTCCTCCATATCCTGGGGCGCAACCAGGTCGTTTGCGTCAAAGCCGTCCAGGTTACCCAGGCAGTAGCGGGCGGTGTTGCGGAACTTCAGGTAATTCTGGGTGAGCTGCTTGAAGATCTCCTTGGAGCAGCGCACGTCCACATGATAATCGGCGGAGCCGGCCCAGAGGCGGATCATATCCGCGCCGAATTCCTTGACGATATCCGCCGGGTCAATGCCGTTGCCCAGAGACTTGTGCATGGCCTTGCCCTCGCCGTCCACGGTCCAGCCATGGGTCAGGCACTCTCTGTAGGGGGCACCCTTGCCCAGGGCGCCAACAGCCACCAGCAGGGAGGACTGGAACCATCCGCGGTACTGGTCGCCGCCTTCCAGATACATGTCGGCAGGCCAGAAGCCCTGATCCCGCTGCATGGCGGCAAAGTGGGTGGAGCCGGAGTCGAACCAGCCGTCCAGGGTGTCGGTCTCCTTGAAGAAGTGGACGCCGCCGCAGTGGGGGCAGACAAAGCCCTTGGGCAGGATCTCTTCCGCTTCCATATCAAACCAGGCGTTGCTGCCCTTTTCCTCAAAGAGCCTGGCAACGATCTCAATGGTCTCTTCGGTGCAGACGGGCTTTTTGCAGTCCTCGCAGTAGAACACGGGGATGGGCAGACCCCAGCGGCGCTGACGGGAGATGCACCAGTCGGCGCGCTCGCGGATCATGGCGCCCATACGGTCCTTGCCCCAGGAGGGGAGCCACCGTACATTCTCGCAGGCCTGGATGGCCTCATCCTTGAAGGAGTCAACGGAGCAGAACCACTGGGGCGTGGCGCGGAAGATGATGGGGCTCTTGCAGCGCCAGCAGTGGGGATAGCTGTGGATGATCTCCTCGGAGGCGAAGAGCATGCCGCTCTCCTTCATGTCGGCCAGGATGATGGGGTTGGATTCATCGGTTTTGAGTCCGGCGTACTTGCCGGCGTACTCGGTATGGCGGCCCTGATCGTCCACGGGCACCACCATGTCCATACCGTAACGCATACAGGTGATATAGTCGTCCGCGCCGAAGCCGGGGGCGGTGTGTACGCAGCCGGTACCGGAGTCCATGGTGACGTAGTCCGCCAGCAGCAGACGGGAGGTCTTGTCCAGGAAGGGGTGCTGGGCCAGCATATTCTCAAAGAAGGTGCCGGGGTGGGTCTCGATGATCTCGTACTCGTCAAAACCGCCGATCTTCATCACCTTGTCGGTGAGGGCCTGGGCCATGATGTAGATCTCGCCGTTAGGGGCCTTGACCAGAGCGTACTCCTCAACCGGGTTCAGGGCAATAGCCAGGTTGCCGGGCAGGGTCCAGATGGTGGTGGTCCAGATCACGAAGGACAGCTTGCTGTGGTCGATGTGGCCCAGCTTGCCCAGATCGTCCTTCATGGGGAACTTCACATACACGGTGGTGCAGGGGTCGTCCTGATATTCGATTTCCGCCTCGGCCAGGGCGGTCTCGTCCTTGGCACACCAGTAGACAGGCTTCAGGCCCTTGTAGATGTGGCCGTTTAAGTACATCTTGCCGAAGATGCGGATCTCATCCGCCTCGAAGCCCTTGTTCATGGTCTTGTAAGGGTGCTCCCAGTCGCCGATGACGCCCAGGCGCTTGAAGCCGTCCATCTGGCGATGGATGTACTTCTCCGCATAGGCCTCGCAGGCAGAGCGGAAGTCGGACACGGACATGGCCTTGTGGTTGAGCTTTTGCTCCTTGATGATGGCGCTCTCGATAGGCATACCATGGTTGTCCCAGCCGGGGATATAGGGGGTGTAGTAGCCCCGCATGGCGTAGGAGCGGACGATAAAGTCCTTGATGGATTTGTTCAGGGCGTGGCCCATATGAATATCACCGTTGGAGAAGGGAGGGCCGTCGTGCAGGGAGAAGCGGGGTTTGCCCTCGTTCTTCTTCAGCATCTCGTTGTAGATATCCATCTCCTCCCAGTGCTTGAGCATTTCGGGCTCCCGCTTGGGCAGCCCGGCACGCATGGGAAAGTCGGTTTTCGGCAGATTCAAGGTGGAGTTGAAATCCTGTGACATTAGTGTGTCTCCTAATCTATATTAATTTAGTATAATCAAATAAAGGGGCGCACGCCTCCGCGCCCGCCCCGGGATATTTATTCCTGCCCTTTTACAGCGTAAAAGGCTGGGTGCTGTCAAAGCTCTTTGCCGGTTTTGCAGCAGGGACTTCCTTGGCCGGTGCGATGTCAATATTGACAGGGGGTTCCGGCTGTATTCGTGCCATAGAGCTTTCAATGCTGCGCACTGCGTCCTCAACGGAAACGGCAGGCTCGGCCGCAGCCTGCACGGGCGCGGGCTCCTGCTGGGGCAGAATACCGCTGCTGATGGTGTCGATGTTCTTCAGCTGCTTGTTGCACAGCTCCCGTGCGGCCTGGAGGAACTTTGCGGTAGCGTCCTTTGCTGCGGCAAGGCGCTTTTCCTCCGCGGCGGCCTGGTCGGCAATGGAGCCGATCTGGGCCTTAACCTGACGCTCTGCATCGGCGATCATGGCGGCTGCCCGGGCGCGGGCATCGTTCTCGATCTGTACTGCCAGCTTCTGGGCGGAGAGAACGGCCATGTTCAGCGCCTCTTCATTGGCACGGTACTCCTCAATCTTGTCCACAAGAACCTTCATCTTGCTTTTCAGGACGGCATTTTCCTTCTGGGAAGCGGTGATGTCGTCGGCAAGCTCCTCCAGAAAATCGTCAACGGAGGCCATATCGTAGCCGCTGCCGCCGAATCTGGATTTCTCGAAAGTCTTTTCCCGAATATCCTGAGCGGTAATCATAACTTTATCCACCTTTCATTTCGTTTCTCTTAAAAGTACTGCCCGTCGCTCTCAGGCTGCTCCGTCTGGGGCCCCAATATATCTACGTTCTGCGGAGTGACAAAATATGTCTTTGCGGAGACGGGAGTTATCTTGCCCTGAAGAGCAAAGGTTATGCCGGACAGGAAGTCCAGCAGACGGCGGGCATTGTCCGTCGGCAGACCCTCAAGGGTCATCACCAGGGAACGGCCCTGGTTCAGATGGTTCACCAGCTCCCCGGCCTCGTCAAAGGTGCGGGGATTGAAAAGAATCACCTGCTGCTCGCTGCCGCCGAAGTTGACGGTGCGCTCCCGCTGGCCGACTTTGGGGCGGGCCGGGCGTTTCCCGGTCAGAGCACCCAGCAGTCCGCCTTCCGGAGCGGGCTTTGCCGGCTTGCGCGCCGGTTCGGGAGCAGAGGCAGGTTCCTCGCCGAAGGCTTGCTCAAACTCAAGCTGAGCGGGGCTTGCGGCGGGCGCGCTCTTGTGGCTTGCGTCTGCACCTTCAAAGAAGTCGTCCTCGTCGTCGTCATAGGGCTTGGTAAGTTTTTTGAGTTCGTCCATGAAACCCATGGTTCAGCCTCCAGTGAGATTGCTATACTTGCCGGTCGGGGTAGATGCGCTTGCCGAAAATGGCAGAGCCGACCCGGACCATATTGGCGCCACAGGCGATGGCGGTCTCGTAATCGGCGCTCATGCCCATAGACAAAAAATCCATGCGTATATTATCGTATTTTTTTCCGCAAATGTCAATAAAAAGCTGCTTCATTTGGACAAAATATGGCTCGATTTCCTGCCGGGAGGAGCAAATCGGGGGTATGGTCATCAATCCCCGGACCCGGACAGCGTCAAGCCGGGCTATGCTGTCAAGGGCGGAGGGCAGTTCTTCCGGGGAAAAACCGGACTTGGATGCCTCTGCGCCTATGTTTACCTCCAGAAGTATGTCCTGAACAATGCCCCGGGAGAGGGCGGTTTTGTCGATCAGGCGGATAAGCTCAAGGCTGTCCGCGCTCTGGATCAGGGAGGCAAGGCCCACAACCTGCTTCACCTTGTTTTTCTGCAGATGCCCGATGAAATGGAGCTCCGCCCCCTCATAGGCGCCCTGGGCCTGCTTTTCCACCATCTCCTGCACCCGGTTTTCGCCGCAGATCCGTATTCCGGCGGCGATGGCCTCCCGGACTCTGCCGCTGTCGTTCATTTTTGAGGCCGCAACCAGATAAATGTCCTCCGGCCGCCTGCCGGCCTTCTCCGCCGCGGCGGCGATGTTGGCCTTTACCCGCGCCACGCTTTCTGTAATATCCATCATGCTTTCACCTTACCCTTGTCGATCTCTTGCCCGGAGACGATCACCTGATTTCCCTCCCGCAGGCCGTCAGCTTCGGAGGAGAAGGCGGCGATACACAGGTCTCCGTCACTGTATAGTATATCCACTGCGCGGCGTTCAACCACGCCGGCGGTGATGGTATAAACAAAATTATTCCCGTCCTCGTCCTGAAGGACGGCCTCTTCCGGCAGACCCAGGCCGGAATATTCGGAAAAGATCAGCTTTGCGCTGCATTTTCTCAGCTTCATATAGGCGTCTCCGCCCAAAGTCAGGCGCAGAACAAGGGCCCGCCGGCCGGTTTCTTCTGGACTCAAAGACATAATATTCGCCTCTGCAGGCAGGTCGAAGCCTTCAAAAAGGACCCGGCAACGCCCGGAATCCGGCACCGGCTCATCCGCCGGAACCAGTGCCGCATAGTACCAGGCATAATCCAGCACCAGACGCCCGCCCTCCTGAGAAGAGGGCTTTTGGGCCAAAATCGCCTGAAGGCCCTGAACGTCCAGCTCCTCCAGCAGCTCCGGCGACAGACTCTCCAGCCCGTCGCAGGAACGGTAATACAGCGCGGAGCCGGGGACAGAGGGGACTGTTCCGGCAGGAAGACGCTCTCCGTCCGTAAACAGCCCCTCTCCAGCGGGGCAGAGCTGCTCCCGCCGGATCACGATACCCTCCAGCTCCGCGCTGTCTGTCAAAGTGACGGCGCGCACCGTCTGTGTCTCGGGAGAGCGCTCAACGCTGCTCCAGAGTCTGGCGCCCGCATAGGCGCTTACTGCCAAAAACAGTACCGCGGCAATGAGCCGCATGAACCGTTGACCGCTCTCCACTTATGTATCAAAGTCCAGAGAGATGGGCCGGGGAGGCACAATGGTGGATATGGCGTGCTTATAAATCAGCTGCTGTTTTCCGTCGGAATCCAGCACCAGGGTAAAGCTGTCAAAGCCCTTGACCACCCCGTGAAGCTGGAAGCCGTTCATCAGGAATACGGTCACCATCGAACGGTCCCGCCGCGCCTGATTGAGAATGAGATCCTGGAGATTTTGCGTTTTCTGCATTTCAGCCAACTCCTTTTTCTGAAGCGGCTGTATTCTATCGCCGCTCCTTCATAATGTGTTCGTAGCCCTTGTTGGGTACGGTACACTATGATAACCCGCGGCTGAGTAAAAATTCGGTCGAAAGCCGCCGCGCCTGTTCAAAATCAGGCTCGCGGCCCCAGCGGATGGACAGAAGGTCTTCCCCACGGGAAAACCAGGTGAGCTGCCGCTTGGCATAGCGGCGGCTGTTTTGCTTGATTAAGGCGATGGCATCTTCCCGGCTGATCTGGCCTTTTAGCGCCAGGGCCGGCTCCTTGTAGCCGATGGCCTGCATGGCAGTGCAGCTTTCGGACAGGCCCTCGTCAAGAAGACGCCGGACTTCTTCAAAAAGCCCCAGCTCCGCCATCTCATCCACCCGCCGGTCTATGCGGGCGTAGAGATCGGCCCGGTCCGCATAGCTGAGAAAGATCCGGGCGGCGTCATAGCGGGGCGGCAGCGCACGGGTGCGGCGGTCGTGCTCGGTGATGGTAAGGCCGGTGAGCAGGAAGATCTCCATGGCCCGGACGATCCGGCGCTTGTCCCCCGGGTGCAACTTTTCCGCCCGCTCCGGGTCGAAACTTCTCAGACGGCGGAGCATCTCCTCGCCCCCCAGAGCGTCGTACTCGGCGGAGAGCCGGTCTCTCAGGCCCGGATCGCCGTCGTTGTCGGCAAAGTCCCGCCCGGACACCAGAGAGTCGATATACAGCCCCGTGCCGCCCACCAGGATCGGCAGCTTCCCCCGGGCGAGGATATCCTCACAGCAGCGGGAGGCCTCCTCCACATAGCGGGCCACGGAATAGTTTTCCCAGGGCTCCGCCACGTCCAGCATGTGGTGGACGGCGGCGGCGCGCTCGGCCGCCGTGGCCTTGGCGGTTCCGATATCCATGCGCCGGTAGACCTGCATGGAGTCGGCGGAGACGATCTCCCCGTCATATTGCTTTGCCAGCTCTATGCCGAGTCTGGTCTTGCCTGTGGCTGTGGGGCCGCAGACAACCACAATTTTCGGAATACTCATACAATGCGCTTGAACTGCTTGTCCAGTTCCTTCCTTGTCAGCGTTACGGACACCGGCCGCCCGTGGGGGCAGTATTTCACCTGCCCGGAGAGCACCGCCTGAACGATGCGCTCCAGCTCCTGCATGTCATTGTCCCAGCCGGCCTTGATGGCCGCCTTGCAGGCCACGGTGTGAAGAATCTCGTCCCTGGCCTCCCTGGGGTCGGGCCCCTTGCCCCGGCGGAGCTTTTCGCAGATCTCCTCGAGAGCGGCGGGCACATCCCCGGCGTCCATATCCGCGGGCACGGCCCGGACGATGAAATCATCCTGGCCGAAAGGCTCGATCTCAAAGCCCAGTTCCGTCAGCAGCTCCCCGTTTTGCTCCAGCAGCTCCGCGTCAGCGCCGTTGGGGCGGAGGGTAACGGGAGAGAGTAGGCTCTGGGCCATGATTTGCCGGTCCTGGCTTTTCAGCCGGTCGAAGATCATGCGCTCGTGGGCGGCGTGCTTGTCGATGAGGATCAGGCTGTCGCCCTGCTCCACGATGATGTAGGTCTTCAGTGCTTCACCCACGATCTTGTGGTCGGGTAGTTTGGACTTTTCAACATTTTGAACAGGTTTTTCAACAATTCTGCTGCCCGCAGGCGGGAAAACCCCAGGCTTTTCAAGGGTTTTGGGGATATTTTCCGTCGAAACCGGCCGAACCGGCAGCTCCATGCGGGTCTGGTAGACCGGCGTGGGCGATTTCAGCTGGGTGGACGGGTGGAAACTGTCCTGCCGCGCCGGGGCCTTGGGGGCCGGTTTGGGCGGCGCGGCGGAAAAGGAATTGGCCCGGAATTCCGCCGCGCTCATGCTGCGGTAAAAATCGGCCTTGGGCTCCGCCAGCTTCCGTGTAGAGGGGGATAGCTCTACCTGGGCTGTCCGCTTTTCGCCGCTGAGGGCGGAGAGAACGGCGTAATAGACCGCGTCGAAAACCTTTTTTTCGTCAGTAAACTTCACCTCGGTCTTGGCCGGGTGAACATTCACGTCCACGCGGGAAAAGCCGATGTCCAGATACAGCACGCAGGAGGGGTAGCGCCCGGTGAGAAGGCTGTTTTTATAGGCCTGTTCCAAAGCCGCCTGCAGCAGAGCAGATTTGATAAAGCGGCCGTTGCAGAAGAAATACTGCTCCCGCCGGTTGCCCCGGCCCGCTGAGGGAGAGGAGACATAGCCGGAGAGCCTGATCCCGTCGTTTTCGCCGGTGCAGAGGAGCATGCCGGCGGCGGCGTCCCTGCCCAGCAGGGCATAGACGCAGGAATCCTGCCTGCCGTCGCCGGGGGAGAAAAATTCCTCATTCCCGTCCCGGATAAAGCGCACCGAGGCCTCCGGATGGCCCAGGGCGCAGCGCAGGGCTGCCAGCTGACAGGCGGAAGCCTCGCTCCGGTCGGATTTCAGAAACTTCAGCCGGGCCGGGGTGTTGTAGAAAATGTCCCGCACGGTCATGGTGGTGCCCTCCGGGCAGCCCCAGGGGAGCATGTCCTTAATGTCTCCGGCTTCGAGGACGACGCGGGTTCCCTCAACGTCGCCTTTGCGGCGGGTGTTCAGCTCAATTTTTGACACGGCGGAGATAGCGGCCAGCGCCTCGCCCCGAAAACCCATGGTACTGATCCGCTCCAGCCCCTCTTCGTCCCGGAGCTTGGAGGTGGCATGGCGCAGAAAGGCGATGCCCGCGTCCTCGGGAGACATGCCGCAGCCGTCGTCCGTGACGCGGATGTAGGTGGCGCCGCCGCCCCTGATTTCCACTGTAATGTTTTTTGCCCCGGCGTCAAAGGCGTTTTCCACCAGCTCCTTGATTACGGAGGCGGGGCGCTCCACCACCTCGCCGGCGGCGATCATATCCGCCACATGGGGGGAGAGTATATTGATAACAGGCATGTTTGACCTCCAAATTTTTCAGCGCAAACATTATACATGATTTCAGTTGAAACTTCCATACATTTTATGATAAGATAAAATGAAAATCATTTGTTTTAAGGAAATAAATTATGAACAAAGAAAGAAAAGTCATTGACATACAGCAGATCAAGGCCCAGGAGCAGATCTGCGCCCGGATCTTTGAGCAGGTCACCGACGGCGGCCGGCGGCCCCTGGCCATGGTGGACACCTACGGCTGCCAGCAGAACGAGGCGGACAGCGAAAAGATCAGAGGCTACCTTGCGGAGATGGGCTACGGCTTTACCCAGGACGAGTTCCAGGCGGACGTGATCGTGGTGAACACCTGCGCCGTCCGGGAGCACGCGGAGATGCGGGTGCTGGGCAATGTGGGCGCGCTGAACCACACAAAGAAAAATAAGCCGGAGCAGATTATCGCCGTCTGCGGCTGCATGGTGCAGCAGCAGCACATGGCGGAGAAAATCAAAAAATCCTACCCGGTGGTGGATCTGGTGTTCGGCCCCCACGAGCTGTGGCGCTTCCCGGAGCTTTTGGAGCAGGTGATGACCCGGCACAAGCGGGTATTCGCCACCGAGGACAGCAGCGGCGCCGTGGCAGAGGGCATCCCCCTGCGCCGGGACGGGACGGTGAAGGCCTGGCTGTCCATCATGTACGGCTGCAATAACTTCTGCTCCTACTGCATCGTGCCCTATGTGCGTGGCAGGGAGCGCTCCCGCCTGCCGGAGGATATCGTCAGGGAGGCCAGGGAGCTGGTGGAGCAGGGCTATAAGGACATTACCCTGCTGGGCCAGAACGTGAACTCCTACGGCAAGGACCTGGACTGCGGGGTGGACTTCTCCGACCTGCTCCGCATGATCAACGACATCCCGGGGGATTTTCTCATCCGCTTTATGACCAGCCACCCCAAGGACGCTACGGAAAAGCTGTTTCAGACCATGGCGGAGTGCGAAAAATGCGCCCACCATATCCACCTGCCTGTCCAGTCCGGCAGCGACAGGATCCTGAAGGTGATGAACCGGAACTACGACAGCGCAAAGTATATCCGCCAGGTGGAGCTGGCCCGGCGCTATATGCCCGATCTGGTGATCACCACGGATATTATCGTGGGCTTCCCCGGGGAGACGGAGGAGGACTTTGAGGACACCATAAAGCTCTGCGAAAAGGTACGCTATGATGCCATGTTTACCTTTATCTACTCCAAGCGTGTGGGCACCCCCGCGGCATCCATGCCTGACCCCTACACCAGAGAGGAGAAGCAGAAGCACTTTGACCGGCTGATGGAGGTGTCCAACCGCATCTCCGCCGAAAAGCATAAGGAGTACGAGGGAAAAACCTTCCGCGTCCTTGTGGACGGGGAGACCGGCAAGGATGAATACAACCTGTCCTCCCGCACCAACGGGGGCAGGCTGGTGCACCTGAAGGGGGACCCCTCCCTTGTGGGGCAGTTTGTCAATGTGAAGATCACCGCCAGCAATACCTGGGCACTGTATGGAGAGATAGAAAATGGCTGAGCTTACGCCGATGAAACGGCAATATTATGAGATCAAGCAGCAGCATCAGGACTGCCTGCTGTTCTTCCGTCTGGGCGATTTTTACGAGATGTTCGACGAGGACGCAAAGCTTGCGTCCCGGGAGCTGGATATTGCCCTGACCACCAGAGACAGGAATGTGGAAAACCCCGACGACCGCACCCCCATGTGCGGCGTGCCCTATCACAGCGCCGAGGCCTATATCGCAAGGCTCATCGCCAAGGGCTACAAGGTGGCCATCTGCGAGCAGACCGAGGACCCGGCCCTGGCCAAGGGCCTGGTGCAGCGGGACGTGATCCGCATCATCACCCCCGGCACCGTGACGGAGAGCTCCATGCTGGAGGAGGGGCGCAGCAACTATATCTGCGCCGTGTACCTGAACAATAACGACGGGGGCGTGGCCTTCTGCGACATCTCCACCGGCGAATTCTGCTGCGCCGCCTTTGATAACGACGCGGTGAACCATGTACTCAACGAGCTGGGCCGCTTTTCTCCCCGGGAGGCAGTGCTGTCCGCCGGGGCGGAGAGCAGCCCCCAGATCCGGGATTTCCTCAGCAAGAAGCTGTCTGCCATGCCGGAGCAGGGCGGGGACAAGTTCGAGTTTATGCCTGCCGCCGCGCTGGTCTGCCAGCAGTTCGGCTTTGAAGATGTGGATCAGTGCGGCCTGGGGGATCAGCCCGCCGCCGTCTGCGCCGCAGGCGCCCTTCTGGCCTACATCATCGAGACCCAGAAATTCGACATCCGCCATATCAGCCAGCTGGATGTGTTCTTCGGCGGAAGGTATATGGAGCTGGACTGGACCACCCGGAGAAACCTGGAGCTGACCGAATCCCTGCGCAGCGGGGAGAAAAAAGGCTCCCTCCTCTGGGTGCTGGACAGAACAAAGACCCCCATGGGGGGCAGGCTTCTGCGCGCCTGGGTGGAAAGACCCCTGCTGTCCGCCGTGGCCATCAAGCGCCGCCTCTCTGCGGTCAGCGAGCTGTTTACGGACAATGTGAAACGGGGCGAGATCGCCCTTATGCTGAAAAATATAACGGATATGCAGCGCCTTGTGGGCCGGGCGGTGTACGGCACCGCTGGAGGCAGAGACCTGCGCTCCCTGGCCAACTGCTGCGCTGCGCTGCCGGAGCTGAAAAAGCAGCTGGAGGGCTTTAAAAGCCTGGAGCTGAGGGATATCTGCGCCATGGACGCGCTGGAGGACCTGCGCTTTCAGATCGACCGGGCCATCTGCGACGACCCGCCCTTCTCCGTGCGCGAGGGCGGCATCCTGCGCAGCGGCTATTCGGAAGAAGTGGATAAGCTGAGAAACGTCCGGGATAACGGCGCGGAGCTGATCCGGGACCTGGAGGCCAGAGAGCGGGAGCGCACCGGCATCAAAAAGCTGAAGGTGGGCTATAACAAGGTCTTCGGCTATTTTATCGACGTACCCAAATCCGCCGGGCTGGAGAATATCCCTGACGATTACATCCGCAAGCAGACCCTGGTCTCCAACGAGCGCTACTTCACCCAGGAGCTGAAGGAGCTGGAAAACACCCTTCTCACCGCCAGAGACAGGATCAACGATCTGGAATACCAGTATTTCTGCGAGCTGCGGGACATGGTGGCCGCCCAGGTGAACCGGGTGCAGGCCACGGCGGACGCGGTGGCCAGGCTGGACGTTCTGTGCTCTCTGGCCGAGGTGGCTGTCCGCAACAACTACACCATGCCCGAGGTGGATACCTCCCGGCAGCTTCACATCGTGGAGGGCCGGCACCCGGTGGTGGAACAGACCATGAAGGACGTGCTCTTCGTCCC
>JALFOM010000063.1 GCA_022782265.1 Clostridiales bacterium
GATCTCCCATCCATTAGGAGTAAGGGCCGAAGAAGACTACTTCGTTGATAGGCCAGCGGTGTAAGCACAGTAATGTGTTCAGCCTACTGGTACTAATAGCCCGAGGGCTTGACCTACAATATGCAGGTTCAGCCTTGCTCACCTCTTCTCTGTTTAGTTTTCAGGGTACAAAAGCTCTGAGAATGGCCCGTTGGTCAAGTGGTCAAGACGGGGGCCTCTCACGCCCCAATCGGGAGTTCGACTCTCCCACGGGTCACCATATGCACCTTTAGCTCAGCTGGTAGAGCACCTGACTCTTAATCAGGGTGTCCAGGGTTCGAGTCCCTGAAGGTGTACCATATCCTTGAGGATGCAAAAACATCCTCAAGGAACCCCTTGACAAAGGGAATTAAATATTGTAGTATTTGGTATGTTCCAAATGCAGTTGGTGTTTTTAACGGTGAGGGTCCACCTGTTCCCATTCCGAACACAGAAGTTAAGCTCACCAGTGCCGACAATACTTGTCTGGAGACGGACCGGGAAGATAGGTCAATGCCAACACAAAGGGTTTGGCGCAGGTCAAACCCTTTGGCCTTTGCCTCCTTAGCTCAACAGGTAGAGCATGCGGCTGTTAACCGCAGGGTCGTAGGTTCGAATCCTACAGGGGGCGCCAGCAAACGGTATTGCCGTCACGATATCGTGGCGGCAATGCTTTTAACTGAGATACGGACCGTTAGCTCAGTTGGTAGAGCAGCCGGCTCATAACCGGTCGGTCCGGGGTTCGAGTCCCTGACGGTCCACCATTATATGTACCGGTTTTCTTTTTTGTAAGCTCTTATCTATGTTCTGCTAATGTCACCGTCCGATCAGCCTTCGCTTTCAGCTCGGCTTCTTGGTCAGGGACTCTGAGCGATGAAACCTGCCGCTGGCAGCTTTCATGTTCGCTCAGACTGACGGTCCACCATTTTGCTCATTTAGATGGTTTACCAAATTAAATACAGGGGAATAGCTCAGCTGGTAGAGCGGCGGTCTCCAAAACCGTAGGCCGAGGGTTCGAAGCCTTCTTCCCCTGCCAAAGTAATTGCCTGATTTGTCTACCAGATAAATCAGGCATTTATTACGTTTATGAGGCGAAAATCCTCTTTTTTCCTGTAATTTCAACGAAAAGTTGCCCCCGCATGGTCAATAAGATCGTGCGGGAGCTCTTTTTATGGTCAAATAGTTCAGATTTTTTAGGCACCTTTTGGTGCAAATATGCTGTGCAGAAGTCTCGCTTAAAGTAAGAGGCAGCAGGCTTCGAACCCATAAATGCAGTAAGGCTAATCAACATAAAGCGAAACAATTCGAATTAAAGTAGGAAAAAATGGCATAAAATCAATGCTGCATGTATAATTTCTTCTTTTTATATGGTTATCACTCCCGGTTTGACGTACGGGTCGTGACTGCACAGCACGGCTGCGCAGTTCGGATCTGCGGCCATGTCCGCGATCCATCGCAGGCTTTTCCTCTGAAAACCGCGGGCGAAGCCGAAGCCGGGCACGATGTTCTCCTGCCAGTTGCGAGGAGAGAAGGCCGCGTCTGCAGCCAGAAGGACAAATCTTCCTCCGTTTCGGATTATGATCGCCGCCTGGCCTTCCGTATGGCCGGGCACATTAACCAGTTGGATACTCTCGTCTCCGAACAGATCAATGACCCAATGATTCGGCCCGAGCGGCGAACCACGGTAAAATGGGCGCTCCATGGGATATTGGATCCAGAGATCCTGCGGCTGCCGGATTTTGTACACAGTGCGGCAGGACCAATAGTATTCGTATTCCGGCAGGACGATGTGCTTAGCCATGTTCACATGCCGGAGCCCTGACACATGGTCGACGTCGAGATGCGTCAGCAGCACATAATCCAGATCCTCAGGCTGAATGCCCATGTCTGCCAGCTGCTCGTGGATTGCCATCCCCTTCGGTACAAAGGGATGAAAGAGCGCTGCCATTTGAGCAGGGAGAACCGCGGCCGCCGCTCTGGGGGCGTACACGCCCTGGGGACTGATCTCCCGGCACCAGCCGGTATCCACAAGGATCAGCCCCTTCGGGTGCTCGATCAAATAGGTAAAGACGGGAAGCGTGATCCTGTTTTTATCCGCTGCCGTGATCTGTTTTGCCGCTTCGAGCAGATCGAGCCGTTTGCCGAAGGGAACGGTCGGATCGACGCGGATGCTTCCGCACTGCAGCACATGAATTTTCATGGAATCATCCTTTTTTATGATTGTGTAAGATTTCCCAGATATCCGATAATATTGTCGCTGATCTCGCCGGTCAGCGCACCATTGTAGTTGCAGATAAAGGTCCCGGCAATGAGGATCATCATCGCCTCGGCCTCGCGGTGCCCGACCTCCGGACCGTAAATTGCCACGAGACACTGCTCCATGGTCTCGCGCCACTCGCGAAACTCTCCTTTGACCAGATCCGCGACCGCGTCGCTGTAGTGCGCCAGCACATAGGTCTGGGTCGTGGCGTTGGGACGCTTCTCCTCGGGATCGCCCTTGGCCACATAGGCCATGAAAGCGTTCATGTAGGCGAGGTTGCTCTCATAGTCAGCGCGCGGATGTGTCGCAAACCAGGCCTTGCATTTCTCGGTCATATAGTCCTTGGTATAGCGCAGATAGCTCACGACCAGATCGTCCCGGCTTTCAAAATAGTGCAGGAGCTTGGGATGCGACATCCCGGCCTCCTCCGCAATATCCCGCAGGGTGATCTTCGTCATGGGCTTTTTCTCGATGCAGCGCTCAAAAGCCATCAGGATCTCCATCCGGACGGCTTCTTTATCAACGATTAAAGGCATAGGAATCCCTCGCTTTCGGGAGAAGTATAACGAATTATCCGCGCAAAAGCAAGAGACCGCCGATCAGCATTTTCAGCCCCATCGAGGTGACCAAAACCGCGCCGAGCTTGCGCAGGTATTTTGTCCAGCCGCGCGGCAGCAGCGCGCCCAGCGAGGCAAAAAGCAGCGTCAGCGGCACGGTGCCCAGCGCGAAGGCGAGCATCAGGAGAGCGCCGTTTCCTGCGCTGCCGGAGGACATGGCGCAGAGCCAGGCGGCGTACAGCGCGCCGCAGGGCATGAAGCCGGTCAGCAGGCCGACCAGCAGCGGCGTCTGCCGCCGAAGCCTTTCCGGCAGACGGCAGGCCGCATTCTGTTCCCCGGGGAGGGACGGCAGCGCGGGCAGCAGTCCCCACATATTTAAGCCCAGCAGGGCAACAACGAGTCCCAGCATGGTGAAAAGCATTGACTTCATGCTGAGCGTATACGTCAGCACTGTGCCCAGTGCGCCGAACACGGCGCCAAGCGCCGTGTAAGAGGCTGCGCGCCCGCCGTTGTAAGCGAGCGCCGCGCCGAACAGCGCCTTTTGTCCTTCGCGTCCGCGGCAGGCGGAGAGTAAAATGCCGCCGCACATGCCGAGACAGTGGGGACTGGTCGAGAGACCGACCAGAAACAGCGCGCCGAAGCTTGCGCCGCGGATCTCGGGCGAGGCCCCGCCCCAACGGAGCAGCAGCCAGACCAGCAGGACAGTAAGGGCAGCACAGCCCAAGTCCAGGAAACGCTCGGCGAGGCTGCGCTCACCGGTATCATAACCGAGAGACTTGATGCGCTTTTCCAGCTCCTCCGGTGAAACCAGCGCGGGGTCGAAGCTCACCGCGGCCAATGCCTTGCGGTAGCTGACGCTTGCCTTGACGACGCCCTTTGTCCGCAGCAGCATCCCGGATACTTCGTCGGTGCAGCTCCGGCAGATCATGCCGCGGATCCTGATTTCACAGCGTTCTGTTTTCATCCGATGCCTCCGCCTTGTTCAGCCGCAGCGAGTGCAGCAAAATGCCGTTGGACGAGAGCGTCATAGCCGCCGCAGCGATGGAGGGATTTACGATCCCACAGGCCGCGACGGGAATGCAGATCAGGTTATAGAACAGCGCCCAGCCCAGATTCTGCCGCACCGTCCTGCGGGCAGTTCCGGCGAGCCGCAGCGCCTGCGGCACCCGCCCGATGCGCCCGCCGGGCAGCACCGCGTCGGCACACTCAATGGCAATGTCTGTTCCCGTGCCCATCGCGATCGCAAGATCCGCTTCCGCCATGGCCGGGGCGTCGTTGATCCCGTCGCCCACCATGGCGACGCGGCGGCCCTCGTTTTTCAAGCGTGTGATCTGTGCGGCCTTTTCATCCGGCTTCACCTCGAAGAGAACATTCTCGATTCCGCACTCTCCTGCAATGCGGGTTGCCGTTTCTTCCTTGTCGCCGGAGATCATCCAGACCTCCAGCCCCAATGCCTTACAGGCGTCGACAGCGCTTTTCGCGTCTTCGCGCAGCGGATCTTTGATCCCCGGCTCTACACGGCCTTCGGTCAGGGTTCCGGTTTTGTCGAATACGACCGTATCAATGCGCCAAGCCTTTTCCATGGCCGAAGCTCCTTTGAAGAGGATCCCCAGCTCCGCCGCCCGTCCGGAAGCCGTCATCAAGGCTGCGGGCGTGGCGAGACCCAGTGCGCAGGGGCAGGCGATCACCAGCACGCCGCAGACCGTCGAGACCGCTTTTCCCCAGTCACCGGGAGCGAGCAGGAAAAACCACAGTGCAAAGACCAGCGCCGCAAGCGCGATAACAGACGGGACGAAGATCGTGGCAATCCGATCCGCAAAGCGCTGCACGGGAGCTTTTTCACTCTGCGCGCGGCGTACAAAGGCCGCCATCTGCTGCAGAGTCGAATCCTCGCCAACTGAGGTCGCTGTGTAAGTGACTTTGCCCTCGCGGTCAAGCGTACCGCCGGTGATGCTGTCGCCCGGCCTCTTTTCCACAGGGAGGCTCTCGCCGGTCAGCAGCGACTCGTCCACCAGGCAGCTTCCCTCAAAGATCTTCCCATCGGCGGGAATCCGTTCGCCGGGGCGAAGCAGGATCGTGTCACCGGAGACGATCTCTGCGGCGTCGATCTCGGTCTCGACTCCATCCCGCAGCACGATCGCGGTCTTGGGCTGCAGGCGCAGGAGACTTCGCACCGCCTCGCCGCTCTGGTAGATCGCCACGGATTCCAGATAGCGCCCGAAGAGCAGCAGCGAGATCAGCACGCCGTCGCAGAGATAATAGAGCTTGATGTTCTCCGTCACGGTGAACACGGCGACCGTGCTGTAAACATAGATCGCCGTGGTGGAGAGCGCCACCAGCAGATCCATGCCAAGGCTGCGGCTTTTCAGCCCTCGGATCGCGTTTCGGATAAAATACAAGCCCGGACCGAACTGCAGCACTGTCGCCAGCACAAACTGGAAGCGCGGCGGCAGATCCCACAGAAGCGGCATGCTCAGCGCGGTGGAGACGATCAGCAGCCGGAGCAGGCGGAAACGTTGTTTCAGCTCCTCCGCCTCATCCCCGAATACCTCACAGCCGCACCCGAGGACTACGCTCTCCTTATCCAAGCTGTGCTTCCTTCTTCAGTCTGCGCCAGTGCTTGAAGCCGATCACGGCGCAGGGTACGCAGCAGGGGACCATATGGAACAGCAGCACCCAGCTGAGCCAGTCGACGCCCTGATAGAAATTGCCTTGATATTCCACGCCCTTCATCAGTGCAAAGTAGGAAAAGTTCCACACTCCCCACAAACCGGTGGCAGAACCAAAAAGATGCAGGCCCAGGAAGGAAGCGGGCGTGAAGATGCCGCCGATTGCCCCAACGAGAGTAGCGGACATGCGGCGGGATTTGGCGAGGAAAATTGTGATGACAGGGAAGATGTACACGGTGAGATTCAGCGCCCAGATTGCGAGTGGGATATGGTAGCCCCAGTTGAGTGCCTGGCGGATGTGGTCGCCGTCGTGAATCAGCACGGCGATGACCATGACGATCCCGCAGACGAACATGGTATGCGCGGTTTTTTCGTCCAGCTTCTTGTCGAGCATGGCGGCAGTCTGTTTGTCGGACATGGAAAAAGCCCCTCTCATTTAAATTACCTTTTGGTTATTATTGACCAATTGGTAATTATAAAATATCATCGCGGAACCCCACTGTCAAGGGAAAGATATAAGAAAAGGCAGGACAAATATGTCCTGCGCAGACACCGTTTGGTGCAGCACAGACAGAAAAAAGCACTTGTTTTATACAAGTGCTTTTTTCATCGAAATTCGCCTTCGGCGAGTGAAATATTGCTTCGCAATGTGAAATAGCCACGCTGTGAAATATCTGCTGCGCAAATGTTAAAAGGGGAATTTCTTTTCATATCGAGCAAAGCGAGATATTTCACATTTTGCCATAAGGGAAAATATTTCACTGAAAACTGCGTTCTTCAATAGCGGCGGTTTTCCCCTATTGCATCCTGTCTTGAATTATTCACAGATAAAGGGTATAATCTCCGAGTACAGAAGTGATATGTTGTAAGGCATGGAGGACAAGCCATGAAAAGAACTTTGATTAGCCTTCTGGCCCTCTGTCTGCTGCTCTTCCTGTGCGCCTGCGGGAAAGAGGAGGCGGAGGAGCCGGTGCAGATCCAGAGCCCCCAGGAGACGCCCAATCCAGTGTTCGAGGTGAAGATCACGCTGGATAACCTGTATGATTATTTTGAATACAGGGAATACCCTGCTGCCGTCAAGAACGACAACGGCGATATCAGCAATGTGCAGGTGTCCTATGGCCTTGCGCTAAAAGAGGGATATACGGCGGCAAACTCCTCAAAATATAAGGACACCATGGAGATCACCTTTACCGCCGACGGCGTGGTGAACAGCGGCAGCTTTGATGTGGACTTTGCTTCCCTTCAATACAGCGGCACAGTGACCGGCACGGAGAGAAGCAGCATCACCCATACCCTGAAATTCTGGCCCAAGGGCGACCGGACAACCACCTGGACCTTCGGCAATTACAGTGACAGCTATATTCTCTATCTTGAAAACTTCACCGTCACCAGCGCCAAGGGCAGCGTTTATCTGAAAAACAGTTAAAAAAAGAAGTGAGATGTACAGCAGCGCATCTCACTTTTTTTTTATGCTTTTTCTCCTGTGTCCGCTTCAGGGGTGCTGCAGGCCGGCGAGTTTGGATTTTTGCTTCCCGGTTTTTTTCGGAACACAAAGAACCAGACACCGATTGAGATAAGAAACACCAGCACCAGGCACACAATTCTGACGGCGGTGTATGTTCCCGCAAGCAGAACAGCCAACAGCCCAAGGATGGCGGAAATGGCATACAGCACAGCCACTGCCTGCTTCTGACTCAGCCCCATAGCCAGCAGCCGGTGGTGGAAATGGCCTTTATCCGCATGGAAGGGGCTCTGCCCGTGGACAATGCGGCGGAAGAAGGCGAATACGGTGTCCGCCAGGGGGACGGACATGGCCAGTACCGGCACAAGGAAGGTGATGATGGCATGGAATTTGAACATGCCCATGATGGAGACTGTGGCAAGAATGAAACCCAGAAGCTGGGAGCCCACGTCGCCCATGAAGATCTTTGCCGGGTTCAGGTTATAGGGGATAAAGCCCAGGCAGGCACCGGTGAGGGCTGCAAGGATCAGGGCCACGTTCGGTTCCGACACGAAAAGGGCCACCACCAGCATGGTCAGGGAGCTGATGGCTGACACGCCCACAGCCAGCCCATCCAGCCCGTCGATCAGGTTCACCGCGTTGGTGCAGCCTACGATCCACAGCACGGTCAGCGGTACGGTCAGATAGCCGATGGGGATAAAGGCCTTGTCGGAAAAGACCAGGGGGTTTGATATCACATCGAACACAATACCGCTGCGGATGGCCACCAGAGCGGCCAGAATCTGTATTCCCAGCTTTACCCATGCGTTCAGGCTCACAATATCGTCCACGGCACCCATAGCGGCAATAATCACCGCGCCGATAAGCATGCCCATGATGGGGGTGCTCATGTCCACAAAGGCCAGCACGGCAAGGACAAGGCCGAAGAAAATCGCCAGGCCGCCCATACGGGGAATAGGGTGATCGTGAACGCGTCTCCCATCCTTGGGGACATCAATGGCACCGACTTTTTCGGCAAATTTTTTAACCGGAGGCGTCATAAAGAAGGAGATGGCGGCCGACAAAAGCACGGCCAGCAATAGCTTCAGCCACACAGTCAGGTTAGATAACATTCACTATCTCTCCGATGATTTTTATTTTCAGAAGGGCTTTTCCACAAAGCCCACCCGCTTATAGACCTTGCGCAGGGTACGGCGTGCGATGGCGCTGGCTTTCTTGGCGCCCTCGGTGTAGACCTCCTGAAGATAGGCCTTGTCGCTGATCATGCGCTGGGCCTCCTCACGGATAGGACGCAGGGTCTCGATGACGGCCTCGCCCACAGCGGGCTTGAATGCGCCGTAGCCCTTTCCGTCAAACTCCCGCTCGATCTCCTCAAAGCTCTTGCCGGTGACGGAGGAATAGATGCTCATCAGATTGGCCACGCCGGGCTTCTCCTGGGGCGCGTAGCGGACGCAGCGCTCCGTGTCCGAGTCGGTGACGGCGCGCTTGAACTTGCGGGCGATCTCCTCCGGAGAGTCCATCAGGAATACGCAGCCCTGGGGGTCGGACTTGGACATCTTGGAGGTGGGGTTGCCCAGGCTCATGATGCGGGCGCCCACCTTGGGAATATAGGGCTCAGGGACCTTGAAGGTCTCGCCGTAGAGATTGTTGAAGCGGACAGCGATATCCCGCGTCAGCTCACAGTGCTGCTTCTGGTCCTCGCCCACGGGCACATAGTCCGCCTGATAGAGCAGAATGTCCGCGGCCATCAGGGCGGGGTAGGTGAACAGGCCGCCGTTGATGTTCTCGGCGTTTTTCGCGCTCTTGTCCTTGAACTGGGTCATGCGGCTCAGCTCGCCGAACATGGTGTAGCAGTTGAGGATCCAGCCCAGCTCCGCGTGTTCATGCACATGGCTCTGGATAAAAAGGGTGTTCTTCTCCGGGTCAAGGCCGCAGGCGATATACTGAGCCAGCTGGGCCACGGAACGGCGGCGCAGCTCAGCGGGATTCTGCCGCACGGTGATGCTGTGCAGGTCGGCCATGAAGTAGTAGCAGTTGAACTCATCGGCCAACGCGGACCAGTTTTTCACGGCCCCCAGGTAATTGCCCAGGTGCAGGTCGCCGGAGGGCTGAATGCCGGAGAGCATGGTTTTCTTTTCACTATCCATATCTATACCTCCCAAAATGAAGGAAATTGACAAAAAATTGCGTCTTCATATTTTATCAAATTAAGTTCGTCTTGACAACAGGGAAAATGTAAAATAAGATAGAGCAGATCGAAATATCCATGACTTTTTGGAGGTCAGTATCATGAAAGACATGAAATGGTTTGAGGAAATGGAGGCGCGCATCCCCAAAAACGAGGTGCGTACCCGCTTCGCCCCCTCTCCCACCGGCTATATGCATGTGGGCAATCTGCGGACCGCCCTCTATACCTATCTGATTGCAAGACACAACAACGGCAAATTCATCCTGCGCATTGAGGACACGGACCAGGGCCGCCTGGTGGAAGGCGCAGTAGATGTGATCTACAAGACCATGGCCCAGTGCCATCTGGAGCATGACGAAGGCCCGGACGTGGGCGGCCCTGTGGGCCCCTATGTGCAGACCGAGCGCCGGCCCCTGTATAAGGAGTACGCGGAGCTGCTGATGGAAAAGGGCCATGCCTACCGCTGCTTCTGCGAAAAGAGCGAGTCGGAGGAGGACTCCGGCGACTTTGACCGGGGCGATGACCCCTGCCGCGGGATGAGCCGGGAGGAGTCTGACCGCCGGGCCGCTGCCGGTGAGCCCTATGTGATCCGCCAGCGCATCCCCCATGAGGGCAGCACCACCTTCCATGATGAGATTTTCGGCGACATCACCGTGGAAAATACCACCCTGGACGACCAGGTGCTGATCAAGCGGGACGGCCTGCCTACCTATAACTTCGCAAACGTGGTGGACGACCACCTGATGGGCATCACCCATGTGGTGAGAGGCAGCGAGTATCTGTCCTCCGCCCCCAAGTATAACCTGCTGTACCAGGGCTTCGGCTGGGATATCCCCTGCTATGTCCACTGCTCTCCCGTTATGCGGGACGCCCACAACAAGATGTCCAAGCGCCACGGCGACCCCTCCTATGAGGATCTGATTGCCCAGGGCTTTCTCACCGACGCGGTGATCAACTATGTGGCCCTTCTGGGCTGGAGCCCCCGGGGCGAGCAGGAGATTTTCTCCATGGACGAGCTGAAAGAGGTCTTTGAGATGAGCGGGATCTCCAAGTCCCCCGCCATTTTCGACATCGAAAAGCTGAAGTACTTCAACAGCGAGTATATCCGGGCCATGTCCCCGGAGGAATTTGCCAAAGTGGCGGAGCCCTACATCCGCCAGGCGGTGAAGAACGAGAGCTATGATGCCGCCGCCATTGCCGCCCTGCTGCAGCAGCGGACTGAGGTACTCACCGATATCCCGGAGAAGCTGGACTTCTTCGACGCGCTGCCGGAGTACGGCACGGAGCTTTTTGTCCACAAAAAGTCCAAGTCCGACGAGGCCTCCTCCCGCGAGGTGCTGGACCGGATGATCCCCATTTTTGAAGGCGTCGAACATTGGGACGATGAGCATATTCTCTCCGCAATGACCGGCCTTGCCGAGAGCATGGAGGTCAAAAACGCCAGGGTCATGTGGCCCGTGCGCATTGCCGCCGCAGGCAAGGCGGTCACCCCCGGCGGCGCGGTGGAGATCTGCCGCATTCTGGGCAAGGAGGAGACCCTGCGCCGTCTGCATATTGCCAGAGAAAAACTGGCATAATTTTCAAAACGTAAAACACCTCTCCCAGGGAAGAATATCCCTGAGAGAGGTGTTTTTCATGTCTAAAAGAGCAAAAATCCGACTGACAACCTACATCTGCGCGGCCATACTGACCACGGCGGCCTACGCCTTTGTCAGCCACAGCCGCCTTGCGGACTACCGGCTGACCGCCCGGCACAGCTCCCAGCTCTCTTTTCAGGAGATGGTGGGCGCGGTGGATGGGATGAGCAAGGCCCTAGAGAAGAGCCTTTACGCCACCGACGGCAGCATGTGCAGCAGCGTCTGCGCCCAGATCTATGCGGGCTCCCAGGCGGCCCAGGCCACCATGGCCACGCTGCCCTTTTCCACCCAGGAGCTGGAGCGGATCTCCGGCTTCGTGGGCCTTGTGGGGGACTATGCCTATACCCTCTGCCGGGAGGCTTCGGTAAACGGCTTTACCGACGAGCAGCGGCAGAATCTTGCCGCCATGGCGGAGACCGCCGATGCCTTTGCCCGGACGCTGCGTTCTCTCCAGACAAACCTGAATGACGGGGTCATCCGCATGGACAGCCGGGAGCGGCAGCTGGCCAATGTGGGGATCGACAGTGAGCTGACAAAGCTCAGTGCGGAGCTGAAAAGCGCAGAGGATCAATTTCCGGAAGCGGCCCGGCTGGTCTACGACGGAAAATACAGCTATGAGGAAGATAAACAGTATCAGGCGGTCAGCGAGGAGCAGACCCGCCGGACGGCGGCGGAGTTTCTGCATGTGTCTCCGGATCAGCTCCGTCTGGAATATGAATACGAGGGCGGCGGACGGCGCTGCTACAGCCTGGACAGCCGCTCCATCTGCACCGACGCCATGGGTGTGGAGAGCATGACCGATTCCCGGCTTGTCAGCGAGGCAAAACTGGACACCGGGGCGGCGGAGCAGATCGCGGCGGACTTTCTGACCAATGTGGGCTTTGAGAACATGCAGCTTTCCGAGAGCAGTCAGCACGGGGCAGTGGCCGCCATGTGCTTTGTCTGCACCCAGGAGGAGACGGCCTGCCTGGACAGCTGCATCAATATCGCTGTTGCCCTGGACGACGGCTCCATCTATGCCTTCGACGCCACCGGAATGAGGACCGCCGGCGAGAGCCTGCAATGGACAGTCACAAAGGAGGAGGCGGAGCAGAAGCTCCCTGCCGGGCTCAGCCTTCAGGAGAGCCGGAAAGTGACCTGTAAAAGCCCGGGCGGCAGCAGCGTACCCTGCTATGAGCTGAAATGCAGCGACGAAAAGGGCAGGGAAGTGAAGCTGTATATCAATGCCGTCACCGGATTGCAGCAGGAAATTATAATCATGTGACTCATGTGACCCCAAATCACCTTACAGGAGATCGTGTAAGGTGATTTTTTTTGCGCAAATTTACGGGGAGTGTAAATTTCTTAACAGACGGGTTTGAAATACGCAAAAGTTGTTTGACATTTAAGTAACAATGTGCTTTAATTTCTCTTATAAGTATGGCCGCATGACCATCGGCCTTCATGTAGTAAATTTGACAAGGAAAATGGGCAGTTTTGCCTTGAAACAAATGCGCTTATGAGGTATCATAAACACATTGTACAGAAGTACGATAAATTCCTATCGGATTTTCGCATGAATGTCAAAAAACATAATAAAGAGGGGGTGTGCCAATGTCATTTGAAGCGATAACGAGCATTGCGCAGGCTGAGGCCGAGGCGAAAGCGACGGTGGCCGCGGCGGAAGCCAAGGCAAAGCAGCTTTTGGCCGAAGCAGAGACGGCGGGGAAAGCCGCTGTGGAGGCTGCCAATGCAAAAGCGGACAGTGAGCTGGCCGAGCTTCGCCGGCAGGCTGACGAGAAAGCGATGACCGAGGCGGAAGGACTTTCAAAGGAGACCGAGAACAAGAAAGCCGCGCTGCGCGCCAAGGCCGAGGCAAGACTCGAAAAAGCAGCGGCTCTCGTAGTGGAAAGGATAGTGAACAGCTGAGATGGCCATTGTAAAAATGAAAAAGCTCAGGCTCATGGCTGTCCGCTCCAGCAAAGACCAGCTGCTTCGTGAGCTGATCCGTCAGGGCTGCGTGGAATTTTCCGAGCTTGAAGGGGAAGTGCAGGGCTCTGAATTTGAGGGCCTTGTGTCCCGGGAGAGCAGCGGGCTGATGGGCTTTAAGTCCCAGCACGCGGCGCTTTTGAACGCGGTGGGCATTCTTCAGAAATATGCTCCCGTGAAAAAGCCGCTTCTCAGCGCCAAGCCCCAGGTGGAAAAGGACCGTCTGCTGGACGACAGCGGCCTTGACGCGGCGATGGCCCTTGCGGAGAAGCTCTCCGGCATTGAGGAGCGCATCAAGCGCATCGCAGCGGAGGAGAGCCGCCAGCGCAGCAACATCGAGGCGCTGCAGCCCTGGGCGGAACTGAACCTGCCTCTGGAGACCGCTGGCACCAACAGGTGCGCGGCAGTTCTGGGCACCATCTCTTCCAAGGTGGAGCTGAGCGAGGTAGAGAGCGCCCTTTCCCAGGTTACCGAGGAGGCGGAGCTTTTCCCGGTGTCGGAGGATAAGGAGCAGCATTATCTGCTGCTTGTCTGCCTGAAGGAAGAGCAGGGCGCGGTCATGGAGTGCCTGAGAAGCTTCGGCTTTGCCGTCGCCGCCGTCAGCGGCATGAGGGGCACGGCCAGGGAGAATATCGCTCTGGCGGAAAAAACGCTCCAGGATCTGGCCAAGGAAAAGGAAGACTGCGTGCAGTCCATCGTGGACCTGAAGGAGAGCCAGGACGAGCTGAAGCTTGCGGCGGACGTGGTGTCCACCAAGATCGCCCGGGCGGAGGCGGAGGACAAGCTCTACGGCATGAAGAGCATCGTCTTCATGCAGGGCTGGATGCCGGCAGAAAAAGAGACTGAGCTTGCAGACATATTCGACAAGTACGAGTGTGCCTGGGAGACCGAGGACCCGGATCCCTCCGAATATCCGGACGTCCCCGTAAAACTGAAAAACAACAAACTGACCAACGGGCTGAACATGGTAACGGAGATGTACAGCCTGCCCGCCTACGACGGCGTGGACCCCAACCCCTTGATGGCGCCTTTCTTCATTCTGTTCTACGGACTGATGATGGCGGATATGGGTTACGGTCTTGTGATGATCGCGGCGGCCCTGGTGGCCATGAAGAAGATCAAACCCAGAGAGGGCACGCTGACCTTCTGCCAGCTTCTGCTCTGGGGCGGCATCTCCACCTTCATCATGGGCGCGCTGACCGGCGGCTTCTTCGGAGACGCGCTGGTACAGATCGGCGGTATTCTGGGTATGCCTGAGGGCTGGGGCACGCTGCCCTGCCTGTTCAACCCCCTGGACGACGCCATTTATGTGCTGGTGGGCTCCATGGTGCTGGGCCTGATCCACCTGAACACCGGCATGGTGATCAATGTGGTGCAGAGGGTCAAGCGCGGCGACATCGCGGGAGCCATCTGGGAAGAGGGCGCGCTGTGGGTCACCCTGGTGGGCATCGTCCTCTTTGTGCTGAAGATCGGCAATGTGGCCGGCGTACCTGTGGTTCTGGTCATCGGCTGCGTGATGGTGCTCTTCGGCGGCACCCGCAGTGCAAAGGGCTTCGGAAAGCTGACCAGCATTTTCGGCACCCTGTACAACACCCTGACCGGCTGGTTCGGCGACATCCTGTCTTACTCCCGTATCATGGCTCTGATGCTGGCGGGCAGCGTCATCGCCCAGGTTTTCAATACCATCGGCGCCATTGCCAACAACCTGGTGGTATTCTTCATCATCTTCCTTATCGGACACGCCCTGAACTTCGCGCTGAACCTGCTGGGCTGCTATGTGCATGACCTGCGTCTCCAGTGCCTGGAGTACTTCGGCAAGTTCTATAAGGACGGCGGCAGAGCCTTCGCTCCGCTGAGAATCAAAACAAAATACTACGATACAGTAGAACAATAATTAGGAGGAAATAAAAAATGGAATTTCTGTTTCAGAACACCGGCCTTGCAATAGGCCTTCTGGGCGCAGGTCTTGCAGCATGCCTCGCAGGCGCAGGCTCCGGTATCGGCACCGGCATTGCCGGCCAGGCGGGCACCGGCCTTGTGGCTGAGGACCCCTCTAAGTTCGGTAAGATCATGATCCTTCAGGTCGTCCCCGGTACCCAGGGTCTGTACGGTCTGGTGGTATTCTTCTTCGCCATCATGCAGATGGGTCTGCTTGACGGCACCGCAGCAAGCCTGAGCTTTGTGGACGGCTGCCGCTACTTCGCAGCCTGCATGCCCATCGCCATTGCCGGTCTGGTCACCGCTATCGCACAGGGCAAGGTCGCTGCCGGCTCCATCAACCTGTTGGCCAAGAACCCCGACCACTGGGCAAAGGGCATGATCCTCTGCATCACCGTTGAGTTTTACGCAATTCTGTCCCTGCTCGCATCCATGCTGATGCTGCTCTCTCTCTGATAAGAAGCTTATCGGAAAAAAGACAAAGGCAGGACATAAAATATGAAAGGCACTGAAAAAATAATCGCACATATCCGGGCTGACGCTGAGGCCCAGGCTGCGGCGATCATCGCTCAGGCTGAGCAGCAGTGCGCCGCCGTCCGCGAGGATTACGATAAGCAGGCCAAGGAGAGCTACGGCGCAAAGATCCGCGCCGGCGTGAAGGCCTGCGAGGACAGAGTCAGCGGCATGGAGCGCATCGCGCAGATGGAGGCCAGAAAAGGCGTTCTGGCCCTCAAGCAGGAGATGGTCTCCGCCAGCTTTGACAAGGCCTGTGAAATGGTCGTAGCGCTGCCCCAGGCACAGTACATCGAGCTTCTGGCAAAGCTTGCCGCCGACGCCGCCGTCACCGGCGACGAGGAGCTGGTGCTCAACGCCAGAGACAAGGCCGCTGTGGGCCAGACTGTGGTCAAGGCCGCAAACGCCAGGCTGGAGGCCAGGGGCGTCAAGGCCGGGCTGAGCCTTGCCGATACCGAGGGCAGCTTTGCCGGCGGACTGATCCTCCACCGCGGCAATATCGAGGTCAACTGCACCGCGGAGCTTCTGGTGGAGCTCTGCCGCGAAGAGATGTCGGCCACTCTGGCGGGCGTGCTGTTTGAATAATCCCGACGTTGGGAGGGAAAAAATTGTCGAATAAAAAAGAAGCATATCTGTATATATCCGCAATGCTCCGCGCCAGAGAGACCCGGATGCTCACCCGTGAAAAGGCCGAGCGTATGCTGGACGCGCCCAGCTTTGAGGAAAGTGCAAAAATACTTGCCGACTGCGGTTATGAGGATATGTCCCAGATGAGCGCCAGGGAGATCGACCAGGCACTTGCCGCGCACCGGGATACGGTGTTCAAGGAGCTGGCCGGCCTTGCGCCCAACGAAACGATCGTCGATGTTTTCAGAATCAAATACGACTACCACAACGCCAAGGTCATCCTGAAGGCGGAGGCCATGAACAGCGACGAGAGCGGCCTGATGAGCGGCTCCGGCCGTGTGGCTCCCCAGGCGATGCTTGCGGCCTACAACGAGGACCGGTGCAGAGACCTGCCCGGCGGCCTGGGCGCGGCGATGGAGGAGGCAAAGGGCGTGCTGGCGCGCAGCGCCAACCCCCAGCTGGCGGATTTTGTTCTGGATAAGGCATACTTTGCGGAGCTGGCCGGTCTGGCTGAAGCGCTGGACAGCGAATTTCTCACCGGCTATGTGGCCATTCTTGCGGACAGCACCAACCTGAAAAGCGCCGTGCGCACCCTGCGCATGGGCAAGGACGCGGACTTTATGCGTCAGGCCCTGGTCCCCGGCGGCAATGTAAGCCCCGCGCGCATCGCGGCGGCGGCCTCCGGCGAGGGACTTGCCTCCCTGTTCAACACCAGGCTGCTGAAGGATGCGGCTGCGCTGGGCGCGGCGGCGGTGGACGGCGGCACAATGACCGCCTTTGAGCTGGCCTGCGACAACGCGGTGATGGCCTATATGGCCGACGCCAAGCTGACGGCCTACGGCGAGGAGCCGGTGGTGGCCTATATGGCGGCGGTGGAAAACGAGATCACCACCATCCGCATGATCCTCACGGGCAGACTTGCGGGCATCGAGCCCCAGGTCATCCGGGAAAGGCTGCGTGATATGTATGCTTAAGATTGCAGTTATCGGCGGAAGAGAGACCGTCATGGGCTTTAAGGCCCTGGGACTGGAGACATATCCCGCCGCAGACGCGGCAGAGGCAGGGCAGACCCTGCGCCACCTGACCCGCGACAGCGACGATTATGCCATCATTTACATCGAGGAAAACCTTGCCGCCCAGCTCAGCCACGAGATCGACAGGTTCAAGGACAGACCCACCCCGGCCATCATTCTGATCCCCGGCCGGGAGGGCAGCATCGGACTTGGCCAGTCGGCCCTGAAGGCCGCCGTGGAGAGAGCTGTGGGCACCAATATTTTAGGGGACTGAGAGAGTCCCGCCCCAAAGACCCCAAATCGAAGCCCAAGGAACTGGGTTCGATTTGGAGAGGAAGAAGGAAGGAGCCGCAGCGCCGTTTTCGCCGCCAGGCGGAAACAGAGCGGAGCGAGTTTCTTCTGACGAAAGGAAGGTTTAATAGATGAGCGGAACCATTACAAAAGTTTCAGGACCGCTTGTGGTGGCCGAGGGCCTTGCGGACGCCAACGTCTCCGACGTTGTGCGCGTTGGCTCTCAGCACCTGATAGGCGAGATCCTTAATATGACCGGCGACACGGCTTCCATCCAGGTCTATGAGGAGACCTCCGGCCTGGGCCCCGGCGCCGAGGTGGTTACCACCGGCGCACCCATGAGCGTGGAGCTGGGCCCCGGTATGATCGAGGGCATTTACGACGGCATCCAGCGCCCGCTGGAGAAGATCGTGGAGAAGGTGGGCCCCTGCATCACCCGCGGCGTGGAGGTCCCGGCCCTGGACCACGAGAAGAAGTGGGATTTCACCCCCGTGGCCAAAGTGGGCGACAAGCTCACCGGCGGCGACGTGCTGGGCACCGTGCCGGAGACGGCGGTGGTGCTCCACAAGATCATGGTGCCCCCCAATGTCAGCGGCACCGTTACCGGCATCGCTCCGGCGGGGCAGTACACGGTGCTGGAGACCA
>JALFOM010000004.1 GCA_022782265.1 Clostridiales bacterium
GCGGACGACTATGTCACCAAGCCCTTTGAAATCAAGGAGCTGCTGGCCAGGGTTCATGCCGTTATGCGCCGCAAGGACGCCGACGCGCCTGTGGACAAAAAACTCACTTTCGATAAGCTGGTGATCAATCTGGACTCCTACGAGCTGATCGTGGACGGGAAAAAGATCGACACCCCGCCCAAAGAGATGGAGCTGCTGTTCCATCTGGCCTCTTCGCCCAACCGGGTCTTCACCCGCAACCAGCTCCTTGACGAGGTGTGGGGCTTTGACTATTTCGGCGACTCCCGCACTGTGGACGTACATATCAAACGTCTGCGTGAAAAGCTGGAGGGCGTGTCCGACAAATGGTGCCTCAAAACCGTCTGGGGCGTGGGCTACAAGTTCGAGGTCGTGGAATAAACCGTGAAGAGCATCTATCTCCGTAACTTTGTGGCTACGGCCGTAATGGTGGCCATATGCTTTCTCATCATTGCGGTGGCTTTTGTGGGCATCGGACGCAGCTATATTATCGACGAGTACCGGGATAACATGGAAAACAGCGCGGGGGAGGTCTCCCGCATCGCCTCCGCCATTGCCCAGAACGAAAGTCTCAACAGCTGGGCTCTGGGCATGAGTCTCAGCTCCATCTCCCACAGCACCGGAAACCATATTTTCATTACCGATACCCAGGGCATGGTGGTGGCCTGCTCCGACCGCACCATGATCTGCGAGCATATAGGCAGGCAGCTGTCCGACAGCGTGATGAGCCTGCTGCGGACCAGCGGCAAAATGGACCAGATCTCCAGTCTGGACGGCATGTACGCCAAGGAACGGTTTGTGGTGGCCACCCAGATCCTGGACGCCAGGGGCAATGTGATCGGCTACGCTTTTGTCACTAATGTCATCGACAATATTCTGGGCGCCTGGACCACCTTCCTGGGCATTGCCGCCATTGTGGCGATGGGCGTCTTTGCCGCCGCGCTGCTGATGAGCCTGGTGTACTCCAAGCGCATGGCCCGGCCTCTGGATGAAATGGCCGCGGCCTCCCGGAAGTTTGCCCGGGGCGATTTCTCCGTCCGCGTAAAGCAGCAGGAGGACCCCACCGACGAGATGGGCGCGCTGATCGAATCCTTCAACAAAATGGCCGATTCTCTGGAGAGTGCCGAGGCGCGCAGAAGCGAGTTTATCGCCAACATCTCCCACGAGCTGCGCACACCCATGACCACCATCGCCGGTTTTGCCGACGGGATTCTGGACGGCACCATCCCCAAGGAGGACGAGGAAAAGTATCTCATCTCCATTCGCGATGAGACCCGGCGGCTTTCCCGCCTGGTGCGGGATATGCTGGACGTCTCCCAGATGAAGGCCGGGGCGGCGGACCCCGCCCGGCGCACGGTCTTTGACCTGACAGAGCTGATTTTACAGACCATGCTGTCCTTCGAGTCCCGGGCCACAAAGAAAAATCTGGATGTGGACCCCCAGTTCCCGGAAAACCATATCATGGTTCGGGCGGATAAGGACGCCATCACCCAGGTGATCTATAACCTGACCGATAATGCGGTGAAATTTGCCGCTCCCGGCAGCTGCATTACTGTCCGGCTGTATAAGGATGAGGGCAAGGCCTATATTTCCATCAAAGACTACGGCGAGACCATCCCGCCGGAGGATCTGCCCTTCATTTTCGACCGTTTCCACAAGTCCGACCGCTCCCGCAGTCTGGACAAAGACGGCGTGGGCCTGGGCCTGTACCTGGTGAAGTCCATCATCAACAGCCACGATGAGGATATTGCGGTAAAAAGTGAGGACGGAATGACGGAATTTGTGTTTACTCTGCCCCTGGCGGAGTAAGAGAGAGTAAGAGGATTCAGATATGAGTAATAATGATTGGTATAACGACGAGAGCTGGTACGCGCCCCTGGCAGCCCGGGAGGAAGAGCCTAAGCCCAGGCCGGGAAAGAAAAAGAAAAAAATCGGAATCAGAGTGATCGGCGCTGTGTGCCTGGCTTTGCTGCTGCTCATCGGCACCTCCCTTGCCTTCCGGGAGCCGGAGAGCAAGGAGACCGGCAGCCCGGCGCTTCCCTCTGTCGGGGAGAGCGACGATATGCCGGAAAACTGGCAGGATTTCTTTGATGACTACTATGAGTCGGTCCAGACCGACGTGGCGGAGATCAACATCCCCCGGGCGGAACTGCCGATTGACTTTCATCTGGAGCTTCAGACCGCCCCGGAGACGGAGCTGAGCCTCCAGGCGCTTTATCAGAACTGCTCTCCCTCCATTGTGGCCATCTCCGGCTATGTGGACGGCAAGAGCGCATACAGCTGGGGCACCGGCGTGGTGCTGTCAGCGGATGGGCTGATTCTGACCAACACCCATGTGATCGAGGACTGCGACCGGGCCACCGTCACCCTCTTTGACGACAGCGTCCACGAGGCAAAGCTGGTGGGCGCGGACGCCATCAGCGACGTGGCCGTGCTGAAGATCGACGCGACGGGCCTGCCTGCCGCCAGCTTTGGCGACAGCGGCAGCCTCGTGGTGGGCGACAGGGTGGCCGCCATCGGCAACCCTCTGGGCGAGACCTTCCGCATGACCCTGACCGACGGCATCATCTCCGCCATTGAGCGGGGCATCAACTACAACGGACACAGCATGACCCTGCTGCAGACCAACACTGCCCTGAACGAGGGCAACTCCGGCGGCCCGCTGTTCAATATGTATGGCCAGGTGGTGGGCGTCACCAACATGAAGATGATGTCCTCCTATTCCAGCATTGAGGGCATCGGCTTTGCCATTCCCTCCTCCACGGTGAAAAGTGTGGTCAACGCTCTGGTGACCGACGGCGAAGTGCGGGGACGGCCCTCCGTGGGCATCACCATCGGCGGTATCCCGGATAACGCCTCCGAACATTACAGCATCCCCGGCGGCGTGTACGTCTCTGACGTCACCAAGGGCTCCGACGCGGAGGCGAAAGGCATCCAGGTGGGCGACATCATCACCCACGTCAACGGCCAGCCCGTCAGCACCGTGGACGAAGTGGGGGCCATCAAGAACCAGTTCAATGTGGGCGACAGCATGACCTTTACGATCTGGCGCGAGGGCGAGACCTTTGACGTGGACGTGGTGCTGATGGATACCAACGATATCTACGGAAAATGAGCCTTGAACTAACACATTATGGAAAGAAAAATCCAAACTCGTGAGAGCTTGGATTTTTCTTGCTTTTGTACTTAAAAATGGGGATTCTTAAAAAAGTTTTAGATTTTAAGATTCTTAAAATACCTGTTTTCGGCTTGCTTAGACAAGCCGCCCCGGGTATAATGAACTCAGAAAGACGAGCGGCAGACAAAGCAGTGCCACTCCTCCTCGCAGAGATGACCGGTCACGGTAAGGCCGTTCTTTTCCAGGGCGGAGCGGACCTCATCCTGGCGCCCTTCAATGATCCCGGAGGTGATGAAAACGCCGTCCGCCGCCATGAAGCCGCGCACCCAGGCGGACAGGGGAATGATGACATCGGAGACGATATTTGCCAGCACCACATCATAGCCCGTTCCCAGCTCCCGGCGAAGACCGGCGTCGCCGATGATGTCCCCGGCATAGACCTGGAACCGGTCCGGCCCGATACCGTTCAGCGCGGCGTTGGCCATGGCCACATCGGGGGCCTTGGGGTCAATGTCGCAGCCGGTGCAGCGCTCCGCACCCAGCACCAGAGCGCCGATGCCCAGTATGCCGCTGCCGCAGCCCAGATCCAGAATGGTTTTCCCCGGCCCGGCATAGCTTTCAAGGGAGCTTAAGCACATCCTTGTGGTGGCGTGGCTGCCGGTGCCGAAGATCAGCCCCGGGTCCAGCCGCAGGGGGAGCCTGCCGTCCTCCGGCACAGCCTCCCATTCGGGGACCACCACCAGCTTTTCCCCCACCTCAATGGGCTTGTAATATTCCCGCCAGTTGTTTTCCCAGTCGCTGTCAGCTACATAGGATATCCCGACGTCCTCATAGGCCGAGCGGATGCGGTGCAGAATGTTCCAGCCCTCTTCATCGTCGGACAGATAGCATTTTATCCGGCTGACGCCCTTGAACTTGTCCTCCAGCTCCTGGTCCACATAGTCCCAGTACTGGTGGTTGTTCTCGAGAAAATCCCGGAAGTCAGACTCGTTCTCGATCACAAAGCCCCCCGCCCCCATGGCGGCCATGGCCTCGCAGCGTTCGTCGATCCGATCCTCCGGCGTGTTGACACAGACTTCAATCCAGCGCATATCGTTTCCCTCCTGTGTTGGTGGTCTTATTGTAACTCCCGCAGGAGAACTTGTCAAAGAAATTATTTCAAACTTAATTCTTAAAAATTACAAATAAATATAAAAAAGTTACAAATTACCATTGCATTCTCGCGGCGCATATGATACCTTAATCATAAGCGGATAAAGAATTGTAATCCATATAGATCTTCCCATTTGGGCGCGAACAGCAAATGGGAAAGGCATTCAATAATCAGGAGGTTATGAAATGAAAAAAGTTCTGTCAGCACTACTGGCCATTGTGATGATCGTGTCCTTTTTTGCCACGGGCGCCACTGCCTATGCAGACAAGGACCGCGGCTTCACCATGGAGGACGCCTATAAGCGCTACGACAGCGTGAGCAGCTTTGACCATGTGGATATCCGCGTGGCCGGTACGCTCACCGTGGACGGGGTGGAAAAGCCCATCACCGTCTCCCACCCCAGAGTGGTTGTTTACGGCACAGATAATGAGGGGAAAGAGGTCGAGCGCTATAACTGGGAATTTACCGAAAACACCAGCTATGAATGGCGGATGACCGGAATATCCGTCCCCAAGGACGCCAGGGTGGTTCTGACCTGTGACCTGACCATTGACGGCGTCACAAAGGCAGATCAGAGCTTTACCTTTGAGGGCAGAGACGATTTCGCGCAGGCCATTTATGACTGCGACGGTAAGCAGGGCCTGGACTTCATCGTCCGGGAGACCGATGTACAGCAGGTCTTCTATTATCAGGTCAGCTATCAGTGGACCGGCCTTCCCGAAGGGCTTGCCGCTGTCCCCACGGACGGCAATGACTATCTGCCCGACGCGGACGTCACTGTGGATACCAGCTTCAAGAGCGGCGATACCCGCACGGACGGGGAGGGCAATGTGTACACCTTCTCCGGCTGGACCGAATACGAGCCTGAGGGCGGCAGCCGGACGCAGCTCAACGGCGCGGCAAGCTTTGCCATCACCGCCGACACCGTGATCTACGGCGCCTGGACCAAATACACCCCGCCCACTACCGAGCCGGGCAGCATCACCATCACCAAGAGCTTTGCGGGCCTGCCGGAAAACCTGCGCCCTGCCTCTGTCAGCTTCAGCGTCACCGGCCCCAATGATTTCAGCACCACGGTAACGCTCAGCGCGGAGAATCAGTGGACGGAAACCATCAGCGGCCTGAACGAGGGACCCTACACCATCATCGAGGGCGCGGCCAATGTGGACGGCTATGTCTGGGCCAGCAACTTCACCGGCGGCAGCACCACCGTGACCCTGGCAAAGAGCGCCCTTGACCCGGAGACCAACAAATACACCGTCTCCTCCGAGCGGGCGGCTTTTGAGAACACCTATACCAAGCTGGGCAGCCTGAAGATCGCCAAGACCTTCGGACCGGACAGCGAGCTGAATCAAAACAGCGAGAACATCGGCAGCTTCCGCTTCACCGTTACCGGCCCCAACGGCTTCAGCCAGACCGTGACCCTGCCCACTTTGGAGGGCGCATGGGAGACGGCCATTGAAGGCCTGACTGCCGGCGAATACACTGTCACTGAGGACGCGGAGTCCGCCGCCAGGGAGAGCTATGATCTCACCGTCAACGGCGCCGGGGCGGAGGACGATGCGGTCACCGTTTCCGTAAATAACGGCAGCAGCACGGAGGCCCGGATCACCAATACCTACACCATGAAGATGGGCGACGACGTCCACCACGCCGCAAGCTTCAAGGTTGTCAAGACCGACGAGCAGGGCAATGTTCTGCCCGGCGCGGAGTTCACCCTTTACGATAAGAACGGCGAGGTCATCAGCACCCAGACCACCGACAGCAAGGGCGAGGCAGTCTTCGGCGGCTTCACCAGGGCAGCCGAATACACCCTGAAAGAGACCAAGGCTCCCGAGGGCTATGTGGCCTCCGAGCAGACCTGGACCGTCACGGTCAAGCTGAAGGACGGCGACCCCACCATTCAGATCAGCCAGGACGGCAGCTTCTGGAACAAGGTATACAACTGGGTCGTCAGCACCGATCCTGAAGGGGTGGACGGCGTTCTGACCGTCACCAACAAGCTTAAGACCGGCTCTCTCACCGTCACCAAGACCGTGGAGAACAACAAAAAGCTGGGGCCTGAGGCCGGGGAATACAGCTTCAGCCTGACCATTGACGGGCAGACCCAGAGCTTTACGCTGAAGGACGGGGAGAGCAAGACCTTCAACGACCTGCCCTACGGCACAAAGTACACCCTGCTGGAAGAAGTGGGCGATGACGCCTCCTGGAACGTGATCTCTCCCGCCGACGGGATTGTGGAGGGCACCATCAGCCAGGAGAAGACTACGGTCGACTTTGTCAACCGCTATGAGTACGCCGATACGGCTGAGATGGTGGTATTCTCCGCTGTGAAGCAGAGCAGCAAGGACGGCAAGGCCCTGGCCGGCGCGGAGTTCACCGTGTATTCCGACAAGGACTGCAAGACCAGCGTGGCCACCGCCACCACCGACGCCAACGGCAAGCTGGCCTTCGGCTTCAAGAGCGCGGGCAGCTTCTACCTGAAGGAGACCAAGGCCCCCAGCGGATACGTCCTGTCTGACAAGGTCGTTGAGCTCACCGTTTCCAACAAGGGATATGCCGTTGACCGGGTGGAGAATGAGGATCAGTCCATCACCATAACCATCGTCCCCGTGCTTGAGCTGAGCGTTAAGGGCGCAGAGCTGCTCAGCGGCTCCACCAGCGAGTTCGTACTGAAAAACGACCCGGAGAGCTACATTGACATCACCGTCAATAAGCTCTGGAAGAACGACAAGGAAGCAGGCAAGCGGCCCGAGACCATCACCGTCACTCTGTACAAGGACGGCGTGAAGTACGACAGCAAGACCATCAGCGAAAAGGATAAGTGGACCTGCACCTGGAAGAACCTGCCCAGCCAGTACAAGTGGACCGTGGATGAGAGCAGCCTGCCCGCAGGCTACACCAAGAGCATCAGCCAGAAGGGCAACACCTTCACCATCACCAATACCTACAGCTCCATTCCCGGTACCGGCGATAACAGCGCGCCCATCCTGTGGGCCCTGCTGGTGCTGACCACCGCCGCCGGCGCGGTGCTGACCGTAAGGAAGCTCCGCAAGGAAAAGGGCTGATCGCCCAAGGCGATAACACAATAAAGACGCACTAAAGCGCTCCCTCTGTGAGAGACAGCGAAAGCTGCCATCACAGAGGGAGCAAATTTTTATCCGTAATGCTCTGCCATGTAGAGGCTTAACCGGCTCTGAATTTGTCCGGCGGCCTCTTCAGCGGATTTCTGACCGTTGAGAAAGGCAAGGATTTCCTTTTCCAGCACCTCCGTCACCGCCTCGTCCCGGAGCACCAGCTGATCCGTATTGCAGACCAGCTCCCGGATCACAGCGGCGTCCCTTTCATTGAAGGATTCATAGGTGCTCACATTGCTTTGGGGCCGGTGAAGGCTGTTCTCCACCGCCTGTTCAAAGCTGTACCGGAAAACGGGGATGCCGTCGGTCAGGTAAGGCTCATCCCCGCCCCGCATAAAGGTCTTGACAAAGCGCCATGCGCCGTTTCGGTTTTCACTGGAAGCCATGATGCCCAGGCTGGTGTTGCAGCCCGCGGTGTGCATCAGGTCGTTTTCCCGCCACAGCTCGCCGGTGTGCCCTGTCCCGTCCGGCGGCAGCAGCTTCATAAAGTAGGTTCCGGTCCCGGAAGAGCCGGGAAAGCCCAGAACCACCGCCTCATCCGCAAAAAGCAGCCGGGGATAAAAGCCCGCATCAGCGGCAAAGTCATAGGAGAGCAAAAATTCGCAATCTCCATCTGAAAAGGTACCGGACACAGCCGCCGAAGAGGCACACCGCTTCAGAAGTTCCAGCCAGCCTATAAATTCCGGACTGTCAAAGCGGCAGCCTGCGGTGCTGCGGTCCATGAACTCCGCTGTGGCTGCCCAGGAAAAGAGGAGGACAATTTCTTCCCGGGTGAGACGCAGCTCCCGTTCCGTTTCCTCCATCGCCTCAATGGCCCGCTCCACGGTCCATTGGTCAGGATTAATGCCCAGATGCTCCGCACCCAACATGGTCAGCAGCGTGAATTTGTCCGTGTACTCGTACAGTCCGCCACTCTCGGTCAATGCGGCAAACAGACTGGGGATGAAGTCCTCCCGGCGGATGTCGGGGTCGGCGTCAATATAGGGGAGCAGATCCACCAGCAGCTCTTTGTCCACCGCGCCGGGCGGGAGCAGGCTGGTGTCCAGCACGTCAATGTCATTAGATGTGGCCAGTTCGACCATCAGGCGGTTTCGCTCCGCCTCATCGTGCCAGACCATGGATTTGATGACAATCCGGTATTCCGGGTCCGTCTGGTTAAAGCGCATCACCGCGTCAAGCAGCGTTTCCGGGCAGGTGTACTCCGTTTCGTTGAATTCGTAGCCATAGGCAGAGGCGTCGGCAAAGCAACCGAGAGTCAGCGTTTTCTTCACCGGCACCATGCCTGGGCTGACCTTTACCAGCTTACCGCCAGCCAGATAGTACAGTTCGCCCAGGGAATTTTCCAGACCCTCATAGGCGCTCCACAGCGTGCTGTATTCCAGCGCCACGTCCATCCAGTTGAAAACAGGGCTCATGGCGCCGCTGGCAGGGTCAAATTCATACAGTACCCGCTCTTTTGTCACAAGAAAGCGGCCGCGGCTGCTGTTGTAAACTTTGGCCCGGAAAAGCACCCCCAGCGGTTCCCCGCACTGGAGCGTGGCCGGGTCCAGCGCACACCAGCCGTCCCGGGTGTCCACATAGAGCCGGTCTCCAATGCGGACATTAGAGCAGCTGCCCTCCAGCGGAAGGTCGACTTGGCCGGTCACCTGTGCATCCCGGCTGATGATGCGTACCCGCTCGTCGTCGTTCAAAATGGCCCGCTCCCCGTCCAGGGCGATCATGCCGCTGAAGTAAGGGTCGTGGCCCGTGCTGTCGCTGCGCCAGAAATCCATGGGGGTACAAGTCTGCCCGCCGGTCTCCGGGTCCAGCACGATCAGATAATAGTGCTGCCTGCGAGTCAGGTTCATGGTCGCCAGTTCCTCATCGGAATAGCCATCGAACAGCCGCACCCAGACAGCGCCCTGCGCCGCGGAAAAGGCGTCCACATAGGGATATTTTGCCTCTCCCGTGTCCAATATCCAGCTTTTCCACTGTGCTGTGAGCGTGTCATAGCGCAAAACGGCAAAGCCGCCTTCCCTTGTCTCCGCGTGAAAGTACAGGCAGTCGTCCACACGCTGAAGGCCGCTCAGATTCTGAAAGCCCTCGGGCACACGCAGCTCCGTTGTGATCCAGCTCGGCTCCGTCTCGGCGGAGGCCTGCGGCGTTTCTATCACGAGAGGGGATGCTTCGCTGGCCTCTTCTGCCGTTTCTGCCTTTCCGCAGGCGCTGAGCTGCGTCAACAGGGAGAGGACAAGGAGAATAATGAGTCCTCTGCTTGTCTTTTTCATGGTTTTCTTACCCGATGTAGATGTCGCAGAATGCGTAAGGGTTTTCAAAGTCACTCTGCCGGACGGTGTTGCCTGTGGGCTCCACGATCAGACCGCGGGCGATCCGCTCCATGTTCTCCATGCTGTCGTAGCCCCGGACGCCGATGATCCAGCCCTGTTCCGGGTGGAACAGGATCACAAAGTTTCCCGTGGGAAACTCCGTTTGTTCTGCGTCAATGGCGTGGGTGGCCTGGGCGCTAAACGTTAAAACCTGCAGCTCGCCCCAGGTCTCCTGATGGATATCCTCAGGCTGAAAACCCAGCAGGAGCATGGCGCCCCCGTCCACAAACTGGGAGGCGTACAGCACATCCACCACGCAGGACGGCATATAAATATCGAACTGTTCGTTGTAGAGCTCTCTGCCCTCCAGCAGCTGGGTCCAGTCCGCCGCCCACGACGCCGGGTACCAATAGTCGTCGTTGGGCGCCCAGGTGGTTTTAAAGTGGACCTCCGGACATTCCTCCGGCCCCGCAAAGGTAAAAACGTATTCGCTGTCCCATTGGATACTCTGTTCCTCAAAATGGACGGAAAAGCTCTCTTTGCTGCTGCGCCCGCTGATTTGAAACAGGCCGAGAGCATAGGCGCTGACGGTAAAAAGGGAGATCAGAATTGCGGCCACCAGAATGGTGCTCCACAGTCTGCGGCGGACATAGGGCGGGCTCTGGGACGCCTCACCGTAGCCCAGAAAAACCTCCGCCTTATGGACATTCTCCGGGCGGACGCCCTGCATGGCGTCCAAAAGCATGTCGGCATTCAGCATAAATTTTCCTCCTGTAAATACAGCTTCAGTTTCTCGCGCAGCCGGAAGAGCGTGACCTTCACCTTGCCTTGGGTACAGCCCCGCTTTGCGGCAATTTCCGCCACCGGCGCAAGGAACCAGTAGCGGGAAATGAAGAGAATCTGATCCGCTTCCGGCAGACTATCCACGAAATGGTCTATGGCCTGGGCCAGCTCCTTTGCCTCGATCTCCCGCTCCGGATCGGACGGACCGGGCACGCAGCCGCCCAGCTCGTCCAGGGCCAGGGGGATCTCTCCGCCGCCACGCTTCAGGCTGTGTTTTGCCCGGCAGCGGTCCAGCGCCAGATTCCGGGTGATGGCCCCCAAAAATCCGGACAGTGCAGAGGGGCGCTGGGTGGGCATGGCGTTCCAGGCCCGAAGCCATGTGTCGTTCACACATTCCTCCGCGTCCTCGTTGCTTGCGCAGATATTGTAGGCGATCCGGTGGCAGTATCTGCCGTACTTGCGGTCCGTTTCCGATATGGCCTGATCGGAACGCTGCCAGTACAGATTGACAATGGCTGAGTCTTCCATAGGCACCTCCTTGCGGTCAAGAGCTCTCATCTGTATATACGGAAAGCATTTCGAAAGGTTACAGGAAAAATGAAAAAAAGAAAGAAAAAAAGGACCTGCCGCACCGCGGCAAGCCCATGATTCACTTCTCCAGACGGTAGGAATTGACGGTGACAATATCAGGCTTCAGCCGGGAAAGGGGACGCTCACTGCTGCCCACAAAGCGAAAGCCGCATTTTTGAATCACCCGGTTGCTGCCGGTGTTTTCCCGAACCGCATCAACGATAATGGCGCTGTAACCGCAGACGAAAAGCTCCCGGATCACGGCCTGAAAGGCCTCCGTCATGTAGCCCTGGTTCCAATAGGCCCTGCCGGAGCAGTAGCCGATGACTGGGGTGCCGTCCACGAAGCCCACCACGTCGAGCATACCCATCAGCACACTGTCCGCCTTGCGCTCAATACCGTAGCGAAAGCAGTCCTCTTTTTCGTATTCCGAAAGCCAGTAGTTCATGATGGAGCGGGTCTGCTCAGTGCTCTCATGGGGGTTCCAGGTCAGGTACCGGGTCACTTCCGGGTCGCTGGCCCAGCCGTCGTAAATTGCCTGTACGTCGTCAGGCCGCAGCGCTCTCAGACGCAGCCGTTCAGTCTCCAATTCTCTCATCATGTTTTTTCCTCCTTCCGGTATGAGAAGTATACAGAAAAACACAGGAAAAGTCAAAAAAAGTTTCCGCAGCCGCCAGGGGAGCGGGACTGCGGAAACTTTTTTACCTGCTTTTATGCAACGTACTTTTCAAACCAGGCGCTGATGGTGTTCTCGTCCAGACCCAGACCGTCAGCCATAAAGGCCACGGCTTCGTTGAAGTTCATGCCGTTGAGACGCTCATAGTTGGTCACAACTCTGTCGTGGATCGGGTTTTCGCCCATGTTGCGGCCTTCCATGTAGCCGCACGCATAGCACATCATCAGGTCATATTTTCTGTGGTTGTCTTTGGTCATCTCATGTCCGCAGCGAGGGCACTTCATGTTTTATTCCTCCCATTTTCAAAGCAGGTGATCGCTTTTGCTTGCCTGTTAGTTATTTAACTTACAATCATAATATAGCACTTCGGCGCTTGAATTGCAATTCGCAAATCGACAAAAAATTAGCAATCTTTTCGGCCGGGCACCGCTGTTTTTGTACATCCCAACCAAAAATCACAAAAGGGATTTGTATGATTGCTCTTAGCCCGCTTGCAAAAGGCGATCGTCCGTTGTAAAATCCAGGGGAGAGGTGTGGTGACAATGAAGCCGGAGATACTGTATCAGGACAAGCATATTGCCGTAGTGGTCAAGCCTGCCGGGGTGATGTCCGAGTCCCCCGGGATGCCGGAGCTGCTCCGGGACAGTCTGGGCGGGCAGTTTTTCTGCGTCCACCGTCTGGACGCCGGGGTAGGCGGCGTGATGGTCTACGCCCGGTCCGGGCAGGCCGCCGCAAGGCTCTCCGCCGCCGTGGCGCAGAGGGAGTTGACAAAGGAATACCTTGCCGTGGTACAGGGACGGCCTGAACAGGACAGGGGCGTTCTCCACGACCTGCTCTTTCACGACAGGGGGAGAAACAAGACCTATGTGGTGGACCGTATGCGCAAAGGCGTAAAGGAAGCGGAGCTGGAATATACGGTAATCGGCTGTGTAAATGACAGTTCTCTTTTGCGCATCCGCCTTCACACCGGCCGCTCCCACCAGATCAGAGTGCAGTTTGCCTCCCGGGCCATGCCGCTGCTGGGGGACGCCCGCTACGGCAGCAAAACCAGAAACTGCGGCATAGCGCTCTGGTCGGAGAGCTTGTGCTTTCCCCATCCTTTTGCGGAAAAAACCATGGATTTCCGGCAGGCTCCTCCGGAAGTTTTCCCCTGGACGGAATTTCCTGCCAATTTTTTTGCCGATTAACAACAGAAAAGGGACAGACAAGACGGGCTTTGCTCGTCTTGTTTTGCTAAAAATGTTTTCACCGGTTGTATGGGGGAAAAAACTGTGTTATGATTGTAGACAATAATAATATAATGGGTAGGAATAGGGTTTTATGAGCGTTTCCAATATCATCTCTCTTTTGGGCGGCGTTGCGCTGTTCCTGTTCGGCATGACCCTGATGGGCGAGGGCCTGAAAAAGGTGGCCGGAAACAAGATGGAGCTGGTGCTCTACCGCCTTTCCAGCACGCCGCTGAAGGGCGTTTTCCTGGGCACCGCCGTCACCGCCATCATCCAGTCCTCGTCGGCCACCTCCGTTATGGTGGTGGGCTTTGTGAACTCCGGCATGATGAAAATGGAGCAGGCCGTGGCCATTATCGAGGGTGCGCTCATCGGCACCAGCGTCACCGGCTGGATCATCTGCCTTTCCAGCGTGGAGGGCAGCGGCTGGGTCTCTCTGCTCTCCACCTCCACCCTCACCGCCGTTGTGGCCGTGATCGGCATCATTCTGCGCATGTTCTCCAAAAAACAGCTGCACTGGCATGTGGGAGATATCCTGCTGGGCTTTGCGGTGCTGATGTTCGGTATGCAGAGCATGAGCGGCGCGGTTTCCTCCCTGCGGCAGAGCCCGGAATTTATCCATCTGCTGACCACCTTCTCCAATCCTGTTTTGGGCATCATCGTGGGCATGGTTTTCACCGCCGTGCTGCAGAGCGCCTCTGCCGCCGTGGGTATATTGCAGGCTCTCTCCATGACGGGGGCAGTCACCTTTGCCACCGCCTATCCCCTGATTCTGGGCATCGCCATCGGCGCTGCGGTGCCTGTGCTGCTGTCCGCCCTGGGCGCAAAGACCGAGGGCCGTCGTACCGCCTTTTTGTATCTGGTGATCGAGATCGCCGCGGTTGCGGTCTGCGCCGCGCTGTATTACGGGATCTCCGCCTTTGTGGACCTTGGGCTGTCCGGCCTTGTGATGAGCCCGGTGACCATTGCCTTGGTCAACTCCGTGTTCCGTGCCCTCAGTGTGGCCATTCTTCTGCCCTTCAATAAGCTGCTGCTGGCCTTCGTGGAAATGATTATCAGGGTCAGCGAGGAAGAGCGCAGTGTGAATGCCTCTCTGGACCGGCTGGATGAGCGCTTCCTGGCCCACCCGGCCCTGGCCATCGAGCAGAGCCGCCTGACGGTGAACGACATGGCCGACGCTTCTCAGACAAACTTCTTCTCCGCCTTGAATCTGCTGGCCCATTTCAGCGAGGAGGACTTCCGCCGGGTGGAAAAGGGCGAGGATAAAGTGGATGAATTTGAGGATAAGATCGGTACCTACCTGATGGGCATCAATGCCAATGAGCTGGACAGGGTGCAGAACGAGAATTTGTCCAAGTACCTGCATACCCTCAGTGATTTTGAACGGATCAGCGACCACGCCATGAACATCGCCGAAGCGGCCAGGGAGATCGCGGAAAAGAAGCTGTATTTTTCCGAAGCTGCCCGCCGGGAGCTGTCCGTACTCTCCACCGCTGTCAGCGATATGGTCAGCCTGTGCTTTGAGAGCTTCAAGAAAAACAATGTTGAAGACGCCTTCCGGGTGGAGCCCTTTGAGGAGCGGATCGACATCCTCTGCGACGAGATGAAGCTGCGCCATGTGGACCGGCTGCAAAACGGCGTCTGTTCGCTGGGCCAGGGCTTTGTGTTCAACGACCTGGTGACCAATCTGGAGCGCGTGGCGGACCACTGCTCCAATATCGCCATCGCCATGATCGAGCTGCAGGCCGACACCTACGACGCCCACAGCTATGTGATCAATCTGAAAGAGCTGCACTCTCACCGTTTTGACGAATATTACGAGGAGTACAGCAAGAAGTACGAGATATGAGTTGAACCCCCGGGCAGAAGCCTCTGCCCGGGGGTCCATTACTGCAGTTATTGGTTTACATAATATGATGAATTATCCGTTGAAGCCGGTGTCCGGGTCGAAGGCGCAGGCACTGAAGACGCAGGAGACGGCGGAGCGGTATTCGTCCAGACTGCGGGATTTGTTCAGGGCCTTATATTCTTTCGCGCTGCCGGGGAACATCCAGATCATGTAATACCAGAGCTCCTTCATCCTGGCCATGGCATAGTGGGGACTGAGGCCGGAGGAGAGGGCGTCGTCCAGCAGCCGGTCGTGAAAGTCCCGAAGCTCAAAGCGCGAAAGGGGAGGGCCGCCCTTCAATACCCGGAACAGAGCGGGATTGGCCGCCGCGCCCCGGCCCAGCATTATCCGGGAAAGTCCCGGAATCTCCGCTGTCAGAGAAGCCATATGCGCGGCGTTAAAGATATTGCCGTTATAGCAGACCGGGAAGGGGCAGCCTTCAAAGGCCCGGGCGAAGGCCTCCCGGTCAGGCAGACTTTTATACAGGCCCGCCCGGTCCCGGGCGTGGACAATCAGCTCACTGAGGGGATAGCGCTTGTAAACCTCCAGAATGGCGGGAAACTCATGGGTGCTGTTCATGCCCATCCGGGTCTTGACCGAGACGCTTACCGGGGCAGCGGAAAACACCCGGTCCAGAAAGGCGTCCAGCGTGTTCAGGTCCGACAGCATCCCGGCCCCCTTGTGCTTGGCCACCACCGTGCCGGAGGGGCAGCCCGCGTTCAGGTTGACCTCTTCATAGCCCAGCTCCCTCAGCTGCCCGGCCACAGAGAGAAAGGCCTCCGGGCTGTTGGCAAGGATCTGGGGTACCAGAGAGATACCCTGATTGTTGTCCGGCAGCACGTCCCGCAGGTGCTTGAGCCGGAAATTGCCCTGGCTGTCCGGGGCGATAAAGGGCGCGTAATATCTGTCCGCCCCGGGAAACATTTCACTGTGTATTCTGCGGTAGGAGGCGCCGGTCACGCCCTCCATGGGCGCAAAGCTGAGAATCATGTGCTATCCCGCCTTTCTCCGCATACTATACAATAAATTCCGGGTAAAGAAAAGAAAAAACTGCTTTTGGTACTTGGATTATTCATATTTAGGCCTTATAATTTATGGGATCAATGATGTTGGAGGAATGGACCTTGAAGCACCCAGCCCTGGTCAGAGTCTTGGCCGTGGCCCTTGCCGTTGTCAGCGTGCTCACGCTTCTCTCGGGAGCCATATGCGTGGGAAAAGCGGTAAAGGATAACAATGAAAATACAAGACAGATCGAGCTGCTGTCCGTAAAGACGGATAACGCCGCCCTGCTCCTGCGTAAGCTGGAGGAGGATAAAGGGGATTTTGAAAGCACGGACCGGAGCCTGTCTGAGACCCGGGATCAGTACAGCCTGGACATGTCCGAATACCGCAAAAAGCTCTCTGAACACACCGCCACAAGAGCCGGGCTGGTGCTGGGGCGCAGCGCCCTGGGAACGGCCTCAGCGGCGCTGAAAAGCGGCCGGGAGCAGTATGAGCAGGGCCTTGCCGCCTATGAACAGGGTGCCGCGGCCTTTGACGAGCTCTATCAGCAGTATCTGGCGGCAAAGGAGGGCCTGGAGCTGGGCTGGGCGGCCTATTACGAGGGGGTAAAGCAGCTGGAGGAAAATTCGGCGGAGCTGGACGCCCAGCGGCAGAAGGTGGAGACTATGCTCACCGCCATCAGCACCACAAAAGAGACCGTCAGCCAGCTGAAGGAGCTGATCGCCTCTCTGGAGGAGCAGCTGCCTGAGGATCAGGAGGCTCTGGAAGCCAAGCTGAAGGAGCTGGAGGAGCTGATCAACCAGCTTGCCCCCAGGCTCAGCGAATACGAAAAGCAGATGCTGCTGTACAACACGGCCTGCGCGCTGATCGAGGAGGCCGATAAGCTGATGGCCCGGCTCATTGAAGAGGGCTGCAGTGAAGAGGAGGTCCGGGCCAGGGCCGACGAGCTGTGCATGGACGCCTTCGGCATGAGCTATGATGAGCTGAAGCTCTGGCTGGAAGAAAACGAGCCGGTTCTGGACGAGGAAAACCAGGAAATTGAGGAGGACCGTATCCAGATCGAGCTGACCCAGGAGCAGTATGAAGCCCTGCTCAAGCTGCTCAACGAAAATAAGGATCAGCTCCAGAAGGCAAAAGAGGCGCTGGATGGGGCGGAGGCCCAGCTTGCCGAACAGGAAGCACAGCTTCAGGCCGCGCTGGCCGCAATGGACGAACCGGCAAAGCAGCTTGCCCTGCTGAAAGCCCAGCTGGAAGAGGGGCAGAAGCAGCTTGAGGCGGGCGAGCCCGCGATTTTAGAGGGCAAAGCCCAGATGGACGCCGCCAAGGCCGGGCTGGACGCGGCAAGGACCGGCCTGGACGAGGGCGAGAAGCAGCTGAACGCCGGCTGGGGCCAGATGGCCGCCAAGGAAAAGGAGCTGGAGGAACAGGCGGAGGAGCTGAAGGTGGAAAAGGCGCGGCTTGAGGGCCTGTATGGAGAGATCGGCACCATGGAGGACACCGTCGACGGCTATGAGAGTCTGGAGAGCAGAACCGCCTCCGCCAGGGCCGCGCTGACGGCCTATGACGGCATCGCCCGCAGAGTGGGCCAGGGCGGCGAGCTGATCGCCTCAGCCAATGCGGAGCTGCAGGAAATGCAAAACAGTGGGGAGCGGGAGTACCGGGGCAGGCTTGCCATGAGCATACTGATGATTCTCAGCGGCATTTTTGGCATTCTCTCCGTACTGGCCGCCTTTGAGAAAATCAGCCGACGCGGCCTGTGGCTGTTTGTGCTGGCCGATGCGCTGCTGTCTGCCGGCAGCGAGCTTTGCAGCCTGCTTCTGGGCCGGGGCCTGCTGTACACGGCCATCTTCGTGGTGATCTTCGGCATTACCCTTCTGCCGCTGACGATAGAACGGAATAAGGAAAAAATAAAACAGAGCTGAAAAATCAGCTCTGTTTTTCCTTTCGTGAAAGAAGCTTACTCCCCGTAGCCCATGGGGTTCTTGCTCTGCCAGGCCCAGGTGTCGCGGCACATGTCCTCCAGACCGTATTCGGCCTTCCAGCCCAGAAGCTCGGCGCTCTTGTCCGGGCTTGCGTACACGGTAGCCAGATCGCCGGGGCGGCGGGGGGCGATCCTGTAGGGCACCTTCCTGCCGGTGACCTTTTCAAAGGCGTGAACCATGTCCAGCACACTGTAGCCGTTGCCGGTGCCCAGGTTAAACACGCTCTCGCCCTTGTGCTGCTGCATGTAGTTGATGGCGGCCACATGGCCCCGGGCCAGGTCCACAACGTGGATGTAGTCCCGCACGCCGGTGCCGTCGGGGGTGTCGTAATCGTCGCCGAATACATTCAGGTATTCCCGGCGGCCGATGGCCACCTGGGAGATGAAGGGCATCAGGTTGTTGGGAATGCCTCTGGGGTCCTCGCCGATCAGGCCGCTGGAATGGGCGCCGATGGGGTTGAAGTAGCGCAAAAGGACGATGGCCCAGTCGTTGTCGGACTTGGCCGTGTCTCTGAGGATCTGCTCGGACATGTATTTGGTCCAGCCGTAGGGATTGGTGCACATGCCGGTGCGGGAGGCCTCTCTCAGGGGCATCTCGTTGTCCCCGGAATAGACGGTGGCGGAGGAGGAGAACACGATGTTCTTCACCCCGTGGTCCCGCATCACCTCGCACAGGGTGACGGTGGAGAAAAGGTTGTTGTCGTAATACTCCAGAGGCATGGCCACGGACTCGCCCACGGCCTTCAGCCCGGCAAAGTGGATGACGCAGTCGATCCGGTGCTTATCGAAGATGGCGTTCATGGCCTCCCGGTCCCGCACGTCCTTGACGTAAAAGTCCACATGCTTTCCGGTGATCTGCTCCACCCGCTCAATGGCTCTGGGGCTGGAGTTGACCAGATTGTCCACCACCACAACGCCCATATCCCGCTGCAGAAGCTCAACGCAGGTGTGGCTGCCGATATATCCGGCGCCGCCGGTAACAAGTACGTTCATGCTGCTTCCTCCTCAGTCCAGCAGAGCTTCCGGGTACACGCCCCGGCGGCGAAGCTCCGCAAGATAATTGACCACGCTGTCCATGTCTTCCTTGTAGGTGATGCCGTGCCAGGTCTCGCGGCAGTTGAGAATACGGATGCTGCCCATACCCTCCTTGATGATGGAATTGGCCACAAAGGGCAGGAAGTATTCGCACTTCAGGGGGTTTTTGGGCAGATTCTCGTCCAGCCAGGCGGGGAAGCGGTTCTGAAGCTCACGGAGCATGGACTTGCCGAAGCCCCAGAAGTTCATGGACACCGGCACAGAGCCGGAGACGGGGACAAAGTTCACGCCGTCCTCGGTGAAGGCGGCGTCGTCGCCCCGCTTTTCAATGCGGGTGCGCTCCACCACGTCGGTGAGGTAGCCGTTTTCTACGCTGCAGATGCCCCGGGCCACGGAGCCGTTTTCCGTTACGGTCTTGCGCAGCTCGTAGGCCACCATGGCGTGCTCGTTGTCCGCCCGGTCCTCTTTCAGATAGTCAAACAGGGTGGTATAGGCACTGGGACCGTAAAAATCGTCCGCGTTGATGACGGCAAAGGGGCCGTCCACCACACCGGCGCAGCACATGACCGCGTGGCCGGTTCCCCAGGGCTTTACCCGGCCCTCGGGAACAGCGTAGCCCGCCGGCAGCACGTCCAGCTGCTGATAGACATACTTCACGTCGAAATACTTTTCCATGCGCCGGCCGACACGGTTTTTGAAGTCCTCTTCGATTTCGTGCTTGATGATGAAAACCACCTTGCGGAATCCGGCGCGGTATGCGTCGTAAAGGGAGAAGTCGATGATCGCGTGTCCATGGTCGTCCACCGCGGTGATCTGTTTCAGCCCGCCGAAGCGGCTGCCCATACCTGCGGCAAGAATGACCAGAGTTGGCTCCTGCATAACAAAACGCCTCCAAGTTCTAAAATCGCCTGTATTATATCAAGACTTCCTGTTCTTGTACAGTGAAAATCCACCGTAAAAATGGAAGCCCTGCCGAAAGAGAGGTTTCCTTCTGAAAATTCTATTATTTCTGCGGAATTATAATATTGAATTTTCCTGCAGTTCTGCCTGTAGTTCTACTGAAAGATGTTCTGCAACATAGGTGATTACTTCAAATTGATTGCCATCTTCACTATATGAGGCCGCAAGGTCAAAGCGTTTTCCCTCGTCATTATAGATGTAGCAATGCTTCACCTTACTCCCGTCTTCATTATAAATTGTTTCAATCTGAGTGATCTCATCATATTCAAACACCTGCTCGTGTAATGAAAACACAGGGGTATAAACCAGCTTTTCGCTGTCCACATAGCCGTAGTTATGCAGCATAGCCAAGCGAAACGGAAACATGAAGATTGTGCTCACAAGGGCTATTTTGGTCATCTTTGCCCATGCGGTTGAGCGGGAGTCTTTCCTGAAAATCGTGTGAAGATTACAGCAGATTGCCACGGGCCTTTTGGAAAACATGGTTGCGTAATCGCTTAAAAAGCCAGAGAACAGCACCGAAAGAATCCAGCAGGTCAACGAGACATATGTGGGCGTAAAAGAATACTCTCCGCCTCTGGCACGAACCATAAGTTGAATATACAGGATGGAAGAAAGAATATACCAGCACGACAAGAGAATGAAAGTAACCCCGGTTGCGGGTACTCCGCAGTTGTCCGGCGGCGTTCCCTTGCCAAATTCACGATAGGGCGGCCAATACCAAATGGATTTGCAGTATTCTTCATAACCCGGTATTGTATCGAATTTTTTTGGATTTTTCTGTATTTGCTTCAGCCTGTGAACAAGAAAAAAGACAAGACCACCGTATATCAACAGCAAAACGGCTGCCATCATCTCCGCTCACCTCCCATTGTCATATCCGAAATAAGCCCTGTCGTTCGACAGGGCTTTTTGGCACTTTCACATGGTCATGGCCTGGCGGCAGTAGTAATTGAAGCAGCGCTCCTGCTCCAGGGTGGTGCTGTCCATATGGCCGGGGTAGACCTCATAGTTTCCGGGCAGGGAGCAGATCCGCTTGAGGGACTGCAGCTCCTGCTCCATGTCGCCCCCCGCAAAGTCCACTCTGCCGCAGCTGCCTTTGAACAGGGTATCGCCGGTGAACAGTGCCTCGCCGCAGCGGATGGTGACGCCGCCGGGGGTGTGGCCCGGGGTCTCCATGATCTCAAACTTCATTCCGGCCAGCTCCAGCACGTCCCCGTCAGAGAGGAAACGCCCGCCCTCGGGCAGGGAGAAGCGCATGGGGTCGTATTGGCCCTTGGGGGCGCAGTCTTTTTCGTTGATGTAGATGGGCACGCCGGTCTCGCCTGCCACAGCAAGGGCGGCGCCGGTGTGGTCATAATGGCCGTGGGTCAGCAGGACGGCCCGGCATCTGAGCTTGTTGTCCTCCAGATAGTTGAGGATGGTGTTGCTCTCGTCGCCCGGGTCGATGACCACGCACTCTAAGGTCTCTTCGTTGCTCACGATGTAGCAGTTGGCCTCGATAAAGCCGACAGGGATGGTTTTTATCAGCATGTTCACAGCTCCTTTGTGTCAAGTAATATGGTGACAGGCCCGTCGTTCTGGGAGCGGACCTGCATATCTGCGCCAAATTCACCGGTGCCCACGGTGAAGCCCCGCTCACGGCACTTATCGATCACCAGCTCGTAAAGGGGGATGGCCTTCTCCGGCCTTGCCGCTCTGGAAAAGCCGGGGCGGCGTGAGCGGCAGTCCGCGTAAAGGGTGAACTGGCTGACGATGAGCAGCTCCGCGCCGGCGTCGGCAGGGTTTACGTTCATCTTGCCGTTTTCATCCTCAAACACCCGCAGGCCGCAGATCTTGTCGGCAATTTTCAGGGCTTCCGCCTCTGTGTCCTCCTCATGGATGCCTAAAAGCACCAGAAAGCCCATGCCGATGCTGCTTTTGACCGCCCCGCCGATCTCCACGGAGGCGGATTTTACTCTTGTTACCACTGCTCTCATGTTCTTCTCACTTTCCGTTTCTGGTGACTTCAGTCACGCCGGGGATGGAGGAGAGTCTGCTCATGATATATTTCAGCTCGCCGGCGTTTTTTACCTCAAGGGTCACGTTGGTCAGGGCGATGCCCGCGCCGTTATCCCGGGCGGACAGGGTGCGGACCTTGGCGTTCAGGGCGTTTAAGACCGTGGCAATGTCCATGACCAGACCGGAGCGGTCCTTGGAGATGATGATAATGGTGGTCACATAGCTGTCGGTGATCTGGCTTGCCCAGGAGACGTTGATCCAGCGCCCCTCGTCGGCAGGCTCCCGGCTGCGCCGCAGATAGTTTTCACAGTCCTTCCGGTGGATGGAGACGCCCTACCCCCGGGTGATAAAGCCGATAATCTCGTCCCCGGGCACGGGGGTACAGCAGCGGGAGAATTTGACCAGGCAGTTGTCCAGCCCGGCCACCAGAATCCCGTGGACAGCCTTGCCCTCCTTTTTGGCGGCCTGCTGCTCCCGGCGCTCGGCGGCCTCGGACACCTTGTCCAGGGCGGTTTTCCGGTCGGGCTTTGCGCTGCGGGCCAGCTCGTCCTTCAGGCGGTTGGCCGCCCGCGTGGCGGTAAGTCCGCCGTAGCCGATGGCGGCGTACATGTCCTCCGGCGCGCCGTAGGACAGGCGCTTGAGGATGGGGGACATGATGTCCTCGTCCAGCACGTCCTCCAGGGTGAGCCCGTTGTGCTTCAGCTCGTCCTCCAGCATCTCCCGGCCCCGGATAATGTTCTCCTCCCGGCGCTCCTTCTTGTACCACTGCTTGATCTTGGTGCGGGCGGAGCCGCTTTTGGCCACGTTCAGCCAGTCCCGGCTGGGGCCGGGGGCGGACTTGGAGGTGCGGATCTCCACAATATCGCCGTTTTGCAGCACATAGTCAAAGTTGACGATCCGGCCGTTGACGCTGGCGCCCACCATGTGGTTGCCCACGTCGGAGTGGATGCTGTAAGCAAAGTCGATGGGGGTGGCTCCGGCGGGCAGGTTGATCACGTCGCCCTTGGGGGAGAACACGAAAACCTCATCGGCAAACATGTCGATTTTCAGGTTGTGGAAGAAGTCCTGGGCGTCAGACTCCTGCTGGCTCTCCAGCAGACGGCGGACCCAGGCGAATTTGTCCTCGTCGCCCATGCGGACGGAGTTTCCGCCGTCGTGCATTTTGTATTTCCAGTGGGCGGCAATGCCGTATTCGGCGGTGTGGTGCATGTCCCAGGTGCGGATCTGCACCTCGAAGGGGATGCCCTCGGAGCCGATGACGGTGGTGTGTACGCTCTGGTACATGTTGGGCTTGGGGGTGGAGATATAGTCCTTGAAGCGGCCCGGCACGGGCTTGAACATGTCGTGGATCACGCCCAGAACATTATAGCAGTCCGGTATGGTGTCCACGATGACCCGGAAGGCGCACAAATCGAAAATGCCGTTGATGTCCAGCTTCTGGGCGTACATCTTGCGGTAGATGCTGTAAACATGCTTGATCCGGCAGAAGATGGTGCAGCTGATGCCCTCCTCGTCCATGCGTTTTTGTATCTTGTCCTTCATGGTGGACATGAAGGACTCCAACTGGGGCATTTTCTTTTCCAGGGTCTCGGTGATCTCCTTATAGCCCGTGGGGTCCAGATACTGGAGGGACAGGTCCTCCAGCTCCCACTTGGCCCGCTGCATACCCAGACGGTGGGCGATGGGGGCGTAAATCTCCATGGTCTCCAGAGATTTGCTGCGCTGCTTTGCGGCAGTCTGATAGTCCATGGTGCGCATATTGTGGAGCCGGTCGGCGATTTTGATCAGGATGACGCGGATGTCCTTGGCCATGGCCATGAGCATCTTGCGCAGGTTTTCCATCTGCTCGTCTTCCTTGCTGGTGTACTGCACCCGGGTCAGCTTGGTGACGCCCTCCACAATGTCGGCCACCGCCGTGCCGAACTGGCGGGCGATGTCCGCGTGGGTCAGGCTGGTGTCCTCAATCACGTCGTGGAGCAGGGCGGCGATAATGGAGTCCTCGTCCAGACCCATGTCCACGGTGATATCCGCCGCGGCCACACAGTGGGTCACATAGGGGGAGCCGTCCTTCCGAAGCTGCCCCTCGTGGGCCGTGCGGGCCATCTCATAAGCGGAGCGGATGCGCTCCAGGGACATGCCGTGTCCGCTGGCCTCGATCTTCTTTTCCAGTTCTTCATACATCCGGTCCGGGTCAAGAAGGGTATGCTGTTCTTTTTTCATTTCATCCATATGCGATCACTGCTCCTTTGCCCAAAAGCTCTGTCAGCACGCTCTCAAAAGGCGGATGATCTCTGTACTCTCCAGATCTGCCTTTCCTTCTATTTGCGCCTCTCTCGCCCCGTATACGCTGCCAACCGGGGAGGAGAGGAGCCCTGTTTCCAAAAATACGGCCAGGCAAATGCAGAAGCGCTCCGGCTCCATGCCCTCCGGGCACTGGGCCAGAACGGCCTCCGCCGTGTCTCCTATGGAGAAGCCCTGCTGCTGTATCATGCGCCAGACCCGGACAAAATCGGCCCGGCCGGGGCAAAATTCCGCCGCGGCCCAGAGCATATCCCGCCGGTTTTCCAATATCCCCTTGCAGAGATCCCGGCAGTCGTGACGGCGGGCGGCACAGACCACCAGCTGCACGGAGATACGGCCCCGAAATTCGTTGATCTGGGGCGTGAAGACCAGATCAACCAGACCGCCCTCCCGCAGTCCCAGCTCCTTTGCCGTGTGGGAAAAGTAAATGGCCTCAAAGGACTCCGAACGGAGTCTGATCCGCATCCGCAGATGCCGGCCGCTGCCCACCTCGGACAGGGCCTCCAGCCTGACGCCGCAGACACACATCATGGGCCGGGGATTGGCGTTGCCGTAGGGCTCCAGCCGGTCAAGGGCGCGGACATTGTCGATGCTCAGCAGAGTGGGGTCGTTGATCAGCAGGTCGCACTGCACCTCCGGCAGGGCGGCGGGCTTGTTGGCCCGGTAATAGCGGGCCAGGGCGGCCCGGAAATCGTTCAGCTTGTCGGGCCTGATGTTCAGCCCGGCAGCCAGGGCGTGGCCGCCGAAGCCCAGAAGATATTCGGAGCAGGCATTCAGGGCCTCAAACAGGTTGAAGCCGCCGAAGCTGCGGCAGGAGCCCTTGCCCGTGTCCCCGTTGAGACAGATCATAACGGCGGGCAGGGAGTACTGCTCCGCCAGACGGGAGGCGGCAATGCCGATCACGCCCTGATGCCACTTGTCACTGGCAAGGACAATGGGCGCGTCAGGGATGGAGCCGGCAAGCTGGGCGTTGGCCTCGTGCCAGATCTCCGTTTCAATGTTCTGCCGCTGGCGGTTCAGCTCGCACAGCTCCACCGCAAGCTCGGTGGCTGCCCGGGGGTCCGTGGTCATCAGCAGCTGCGCCGCGGTCTCCGCCTGACCCAGCCGTCCGGCGGCGTTCAGCCGGGGGGCCAGACTGAAGCCGATGGTGGAGGCGGTGAGCTTGCTTGCGTCAATGGAGGACTCCCGCATCATGGCGGCAATGCCGGGGCGGGGAGAACTGCCCAGCTTTTTCAGCCCCCGGCGCACAAGAGAGCGGTTTTCCCCCACAAGGGGCATAACGTCCGCCACGGTGCCCACGGCCACAAGGTCCGCGTACCGCTCCAGCACCTTATCGCTGTCCCCCTCGCAGGCGCAGGCCAGCTTCAGCGCCACGCCCACACCGGCCAGGTTTTTGTTGGGGTAAGTGTCTCCGTCCTGCTTGCAGTCGATAACCGCAACGGCCCGGGGAAGCTGGCCGTGGCCGCACTCGTGATGGTCGGTGATAATGACCTCCAGCCCGATCTGGGCGGCGTGTTCCACTTCGGACAGGGCAGTGATGCCGCAGTCCACCGTGATGAGAAGGCTTGCGCCCCGGGCGCGGAGAGCGTCCACGGCGCCGTCGTTCAGCCCGTAGCCCTCCTCGTTCCTGTCCGGTATGTAGGGCAGGCAGCGGAGACCCTTGGAGCGCAGATAGTCCGTCAACAGACAGGTGGAGGTGATGCCGTCCACATCGTAGTCGCCGTAGACAGCCACGGTCTCGCCCCGGGCAATGGCCTGCTTTATCCGATCAACAGCCACCGCCATGCCGGTCATCAGCATGGGGTCGTACATCACCTCGCCGCCGAAGAACAGCTACTCCGCCGCCTTGCAGCTGCGGATGCCCCGCTGGGCCAGCACCGCGGCCAGCAGCGGAGGAAAGCCGCTTTGAAGCAGCTCCTCCTGCAATTCCGGCCTGCTATATGAAATTTTCCATTCTTTCTGCTTTTGATTCATAGGTCGCCC
>JALFOM010000096.1 GCA_022782265.1 Clostridiales bacterium
GACGCCTGTGTTGATGTGCTCTGCGTCCTCAAAGCCGAAAAAGGAAGGATGGGTTAGCAATTGATCCAAGGGCCGGAGCAATTCCACATCGGTGTCAAAGTAGATTCCTCCGTGCTCCGCCACGACCACCAGGCGCACATAATCAGTTAGAAAAGCAAACTTTTTCTGCTCATAGCACATCCGGGTATAGCCGTTCCTGTTCACATCGAAGTTGTCCTCGTTCCACTCCACAAACTCATAATCCGGGCAGAACCTTTTCCAACTTGCGATACATTTTTGCGCCAGCTTTGGCTTTTCGCCACGGCCAAACCAACAGTAGTGAATCGTTTTTGGTATCATGTATGCTCCTTATCTGAATCAATCAGCCAACCAATATCTTTTTTAGCCAATCTTTGCCGCGATCCTTCTTTACCTTATCTCTAATTAAACAGCAAATTTTGCCATAGTCTCGATCAATCAAAGGTTGATTTATCCCCGGAAGTCCGGAGCAGTCTCCTTCCAGCATTGTCAGAGATTCTTCGACTTCTTTTAGTGCGCTAACAGCTCTTACTTCACTATCAAGACTGCCAGTGGGATAACGGTGACATTTTTCGCACATTATCAAATAAGAAACAACTACATTTTTCAATTCAATGCCTACTAATTTCTTCACATCTAGTTTAGAGGTACATTTATCTGCCATACGCATTTTGATATGATACATCATAATATTATCTTCAAGAAAGGTTGGCATAAATTTGGAAGTACCACCTCCTACACGGTAGATGTATACCAGGTCTTTGATCACGGATACACGATTGGTTTCAGGTAGAAGCCTTAGCATTACATTTAAATCTTCAGCAAAGTACTTCGGATAGCTGTCCATGTTAAGCATAACGGAACGAATCAAGCCGGTTCTGTACAGTTTTCCCCACATATTTACCGGAAAGCCACCGCCTCCAAAACAGCACATATAGAGCTTGCTCAATATCTCTTCTCTTTCATACACTCGTGGATTAGCAAAGCAGGATAGATTACTGCCTTTTGAAATAGGAAACTTCTTCAGGATTCTATCAACATTTCCGCACACAATATCTGCATCTGAACGTTTGGCCTCCGCATACAATAATTGCAGTGCGTTATTGGGCATTTCATCATCACTGTCGCAGAAACAGCAGTAACCAGTGTCATCGATTTGCTTGATGCCAGTAATCCGCGCTGCGGGCAATCCACAATTAGGAGTATGTACCACTGTAAACCGGGAATCGCTCCTAGCGTATTCATCACACATAATACCACTTTGGTCGGTAGAGCCATCATCCACCAGAATAGCTTGCCAATTAGTGTATGTCTGTCGCTGTATTGAGCGAATACACTTGCCCAGTACGCTTTCAACATTGTATACGGGGACAAGGATCCAAATCCGTTCTGTGTTATCCATAGCTCCTCCTCATTAAGAAAAAACAATCACATGTTATGCTAGTAATTTCTGAAACAGCGAAATCCAACGATCAGCAATACTTGCGATGGAATATCTCTTGGATAACTCATATGCTTTGTCCCCTAAGCTGTGACGTAAGTTGTCAGAAGAAACCATCAATTCTAACTTTTGGGAAAAATCATGAATATCTTCCTGTCTTGCAATCAGGGCTGCGCCCTCCCCACAAATTTCATGTATTGCAGGGAGATCAAAACTAACGATTGGAAGTCCATGAGACATAGCTTCGATTAACACCAAGGAGAATCCCTCGGAACGGGAAGATAGTGCAAATACAGATGCATTGCGCATATAATCATTTATATTCTTTACCATGCCGGGAAGGAGTACTCTATTTGTAAGATGACAATCTCTTATTTGTTCTCTGAGCAATGCCTCCTGTGAGCCTGAACCACAGATGCACAGTTTCCATTCGGGATGCTTGTCGGCTATTTCGGAGAATGCACTGATCAGTATATCAAATCCTTTTACTTCTTCCATTCTCCCGGCTGCCAAGATGATTTTTCTGTTCAGAAGTGCTCGCTCATGGCACGGCTGAAAAATCGCATTTGGAATAACGGCAGACGGACATTTCAGTTTAGCATAAGATTGTCGATCGCTTTCTGTGAGTACAACAAATTGATCGGCTAGATGAAAAAAGATCGAGTTGCAAAGCAATCTCTTTGGTGTTAAAAAGTCACTTGAAACATGCTGAGTAACAATAATTTTTCCATTAAACTTTCTTTTGTTTAATAGAGTAGCGTAACTTATCCCTTCATGGCATGTAAGAAGAATATCGGAATCTAGCGATTTCATCATATTCCCAATCAGTTTTAACAATCGAGGGAAGGTTTGCGTACGCCAATCAATACCCAAATGCTGAATACTCACAGATTCAGCCAGAGGGAAAAAGATATGTGTTTCATTTGAATTGACGGAGATAATTCTCACCACATGCCCAAGTTCCTTGGAAAAGAAACTGGAAAGGCCGCATACAACCTGTTCAACGCCACCGGCTTGATTTATGTTGTTTACAATCCACGTTATTTTCATTTTCTGATTCTCGTACCTTTTTTTTGATGTACCATGCTAATGCTTGCCCTGCAGGAATACAAAAAAACGTCAAGACTTTCTGAGGAGATTCTCGAATAAAATACCGGTTTCTTGCTAGAATGCTGCTGGAACAATAGTGAATGCAGTCTATCACCAAGCGCCTTTTTGATTCAGGATACTTCATGCACACCTTCCGCCAAAAGGCGAACCCTTTCGGATTCTTGAGGTACTGCTTCCACATAGTACCGCTGGAACCGTCCGGCTGATATTCCACATTGCAGAGCACTTCATCCAAAACTGCCAGTTTGTAATCCTGATCGATCAGACGATATTTATATGCCAAAGCAACGTATTTTTCTCCTTCGAATACAGGATAGGGTGGATATTGCTTGATGACATCTGTTCGATACACCAGCTTCTTATCGCCACTGCCGCCTGCGGCATAGTAGCCTGTCAGAGTTGTTTCTGTCAGTCCATCAGGGAAGCCTTTCCCAATAAGCTTCCCGTCCAGATCGGCATCCAAACCGATAATACCGGCGTATCCCAGATTCTTTACAGAGCACCACTTGTCCAGGATCTTTTTTACCGCGCCGTCAGCAAGACAATCATCCGAGTCGATGCACACATTCAGCTCAGTATCGATCACTTCATAGGCCGCATTGTGAGCAGTATGCATTCCGCCGTTTTCCTGATAGAGATAGCGGATCTCAAAACCGTTTTCTTGCTTCTGCCAGCTTCGGACAAGGTCTGCAGTATTATCAGAAGACCCATCATCTACAACCAACCAGACAAAGTCTTTGCAGTCCTGCCGGCAAAGGGATTCATAAGTACGGGGAAGCGTATGTGCCCGATTATATGCAGGCGTGAACACGGTCAATAGTGCCATATCATTCCTTGCCCTTCCATTGCTTCAAGTAGAAGTCCTGCAGCCATTTTGCATTCTCGACTATATCAAAGCCGGCAGCCACAATCTCGTTATAGGTGTCTTTACGCTCCGGATTTTGGGCTGCCAATATTTTTTCCGCCCATTGTTCTGCAGATGCCTGAAGCGGTATCTGCGTTACCAAGTCAGTTATTTTACATTCCAATGGTACTTTATCTGAAATAAAACAGGGCAAACCGGCAGCCTGTGCCTCAATCATCGTGACGGGGAGTCCCTCATACAACGAAGGGAACACAAAGACATCCATTGCCTGCATAAGATCAGGAATATCACTGCGAATGCCGGTAAAAATTACGCTTCTATCTAAGCCTAAACGTTGCGCTTGAACTTCTATTTCGTTATGTAAGCTGCCATCCCCAATAAGAAGCAAAAGAGTGTCAGGTTTCTTTTTTTGTATCTCAGCAAAGATGTTCAACAAAAACTTGTGATTTTTTTGCGGAGCAAATCTTCCAACATGCCCGACTAAAAAACAATCAGATGGGATTCCAAGCGCCTTGCGGACATGAATAGCTCGCTCTGGATTATGTTGATACATTCGGGTATCGATTGCATTATTCAGAACTTGAAATGGTGCGCCACGAAACATCCATGCACCGGCCTCCTGCCCACAGGCGAACAAGTGGGTTGCATACTGCGTAATTTGCCGCCTATAGTACAGTTTGACGGGATATTTAAAATTCCTGTCCTGATTTATATTATGACTGTGGGCAATCCGGACTGGTACATTATGATGAGCGGCAGCTTTCAAAATAATGGAACTCAGGCAATCCTGATGCACATGTACAATATGGTATTCAGGGTGGCCTTCAAAAAAATTGTTTAGAGCGCCGCAATAATTTCTGCTCCAAGGCACAAGGCGGGGGAGCCGATAAATCGTCCCACCCAATGCTTCAATCTCATCATCATAGTCAGCTCGCTCAAAACGATGTACAAGAAAATCGAACTGAACCTTACTGCGATCAACATGCCGGTAATAATTCATAATCATCGTTTCAAGCCCGCCGCGCCCCATATAGGTGACAACTTGAAGGACACGGATTGGTTGATTGTCCATATAAATAGCCTCCCCCAGCGTCAACATCCAGTAAGCTTTACCGGAACAAGCCAACAAAAAATTGCCAAAGTGTTATTGCGGAGTATTCAGTATCAAAGGATTTTGAAACGGCAAACTCATAATAAAAATATATAAAATATAGTACTGTGGCTGAGCCGGTTACAATTTGTGCAGATTGCTTGGTAAACAACTTTTTTATCATCCAAGGCAAGGCGAGGGCAGCAAAAATTTCAAAATAAGCTGCCATTCGAGCATACAGATTCGCTCCTTCAACAAGGCCAATTGTAAGAATAAAAGCGCTTACACAACTGAGATTTACGAACAAATTTTCCAATTGAGTGGAATCTCTGAACAAACGCTTTTTGAATATTAGCGCAATTATGGGTGGAATCCAATAGACTATAACGCGTAATATATTAATCGCATGACCATCAAAAACCTCGATATCAGCAACAAAGGCACCTATTGATTCGGCAAAACTCATAAATGCACCCAGTGTAGAATCATAGGTAGCCATTGCAAAAAGCGCCGCGCCTAAAAGGATCCACATGCGTTTGCCCCACGGTTTCCCGCAAAGAAAAGGAACAATTAAGAACATGAATGCATGAGTATGAAACGTCATTGCGATAATGACACACAAATAAAAGCGTCCATATTTCCTGTTTTCCAAATACGGAATGCTCATGAGCAGGAAAAACATGGCAAAGCACTGTTTGAGAGCAGCTATGTACATTATGTAAGTGCCGAGAGAAAAGAAAATAAGTAAGCTAAAAGCTGGATTAACGGAATATCGCTTAAATAATTTGACCACAGCATAACTGCTCAGGCAAGCGGGAAAAAAGAAATAGATATGATAGTTATCCGTTAATTCATGCATCATCGCCTCATAGATGTAAGAAAGACGATTGCCCCCTATACCAATGCCTTTTTCCGCAATATATTCACTGACTGATGGCGCATCGCGAAACATTGTAATGTAATTATATGTGTCGTTATATCCGGTTCTCAAAAACGAGAAGCTCGTAAGCCAAAGGATCGTGGCAATCATGAACACATCCGACCGGCGCAGCATAAAATGACGCTTTCCAGTCTGTCGCCCGTCCAACTGAGTCTCAACGGGGTAGTATGTCTGGGACAGGTACATCAGGAATACGCAGCCCCAATATAGTAAAACGAGTTGCCTCATAGTAGTTCCTCACTTTGTGATCTGGGTTCTTAAAAATGGTCACAATCCGCCTTATAACTCATATATTATACCATGTTTCCGGAAAAAGTAAATTGGCATTTGCGAATAAAACGCGCTGACGTCACTTTTTTCAGAATCTTTTCTACATCGAATCTGATCGTTTTGCTAATAATTTTGCGAATAGCAGAACCCGATGGAGCCAAATCAGGTCCCATCGGGTTTTACAGCATTTGGATGACGCAAGCCAAGTAAACCGGCTTATTCAAGCGTAGTATGGTCACGCCCCGTTTCTCGTTGTGGTATCTCATCGTCAGACCTCGGTTTGAAGAATATGTGATTGACTTCATGGCGAGCGGTGAGAAGAACATTACGGTTGAGGAGCTTATCAACCGTTACCTTGCGACCAAGACCGGCATCAAACCAAACACCCTGATGAACTACAATTTTGTAAGAAACCTGATGAAGAACGAGCCATTCAGCAGGAAGAAAATCAGCGAGGTTAAGGTTTCCGATGCGAAGCTCTTTCTCATCAAGCTGCAGCAGGACGGCAAGGGCTACAGCACGGTAAAAACTGTTCGCGGCGTTTTGCGGCCGGCCTTCCAGATGGCGGTAGACGATGATTTGATTATCAAGAACCCTTACAGAGTCCAGATTCCCAACATCACGCCCCATGTCTGCCGCTATACCTACTGCAGCAACATGGCACGCGCCGGCATGAATCCAAAGACACTGCAGTACTTGATGGGCCATTCGGGCAACGGTGGTACATACATAGATTGCTATTCCCATCTTTTTTTGCTTGTAGTAAAATAAAGATGACATACAGATGTCATGTTATACGTTGTATCATATAGATGGAAGTGAAAAGCATGAAAATAGATAGAATGATAGGAATCTTATCCCTGCTGCTGCAAAGAGAAAAGGTCACAACGCCTGAACTGGCAGAGCATTTTGAAGTATCTAAAAGGACCATCATAAGGGATATTGATGCTCTATGTCATGCTGGAATACCAATATGTACGACTCAGGGAACTGGTGGCGGCATCCGCATCATGGATGGATATCGAATGGACCGTACTGTTCTAACCTCGAAGGATATGCAGATGATCATGGCAGGGCTGCGAAGTCTCGATAGTGTCAGTGGAAGTCATTATTACAGCCGGCTTATGGAAAAAATCAAGGCAGGTTCTTCTAATTTCATCGGTGGAAATGATACGATTTTGATCGACCTCTCTTCCTGGGATAAGGAGTCAATATCGGAAAAGATTACGCTGATACAGACTGCAATCGACACGAAGCGGGCAATCTGTTTTGATTATTATTCTCCCAAGGCAGAAAGCGCAAGATTGATAGATCCGTATTATCTGATCTTTAAGTGGAGCAGTTGGTATGTTTGGGGTTTTTGCAGGGGTAAACAGGATTTCCGAATGTTTAAGCTAAACCGTATGGACAGACTAGAGCTGTCTGCTGAGCCGATAGCAAATCGAGAGATTCGTTTTCCAGAATTTGAGACAAAGACTTTCTTCCCAGAAAATGTCCACCTGAAGGCAGCATTCGACCCCTCTATAAAATGGCATCTGATTGAAAACTATGGGTCGTCGTCGTTCACAATTCAAGAAGATGATTCCCTGTTGTTTGAGATGGATATGGATGAAAATGGCGTTATCGCTTGGCTTCTTTCCTGCGGGGATAAGGTTACGGTATTGGAGCCACAGTCTGTTAAGGAGAAAATGCTTCAAGTAGCCTCTGCAATTGCATCAAAATATCAAGAATAAGGACGGAAGTAATTATGGCATTTGATTTTAAGAAAGAATATAAAGAATTCTATATGTCTAAAAGTGTGCCGGAGATCGTAACAGTTCCCAAAGCAAATTATATTGCCGTAAGGGGCATGGGTGATCCAAACCAGGAAGGCGGCGCTTACCAGAGCGCGGTCAGCATTTTGTATGCGGTGGCGTATACACTGAAGATGAGTTATAAAACAGATTATCGCATCGAAGGATTTTTTGAATATGTTGTTCCGCCATTAGAAGGGTTTTGGTGGCAGGAGGGTGTCGATGGTATAGATTATGGGGATAAATCTACCTTTCATTGGATTTCTGTGATTCGCCTTCCGGAGTTTGTTACAAAGAAGGATTTTGACTGGGCTGTGGAAGAAGCTGCTCGTAAAAAGAAGCTGGACTGTTCTTTGGCAGAGTTTCTCACGATTGAAGAGGGACTGTGTGTTCAGATCATGCATATAGGACCGTTTGATAATGAGCCGTCAACTGTCGCATTGATGGATCAGTATATTGCAGAAAACGGATATGCAAACGATATGAACGAAAACAGGCTCCACCACGAGATATATTTATCGGATGCACGGAAAGCAGCGCCGGAGAAATGGAAAACCATAATTCGCCATCCGATTAGAACACAATAAAGGAGATCGCTATATGAAAAATAAAGCACTTGTTGTTATTGACATACAAAATGACATTACAAAGAATTACCGTGAAATCGTTGAGAACCTCAATAAAGCCATAGACTGGGCTATTGAACAAGAAATGTATGTGGTATACATCTGCCAGAACAACATTACCCCTTCTGCAAAGAATTTCCTTCCTGGTACAAAAGGCGCAGAAATCGTTCCGGAGCTTCATGTCGCGAGTGATCACATTTTCATCAAGACCAAAACAAACGCCCTTACCAGCGAAGCATTCTGTGCATTTATTGAGGAAAACAGGATTACGGAGTTTGTGATTACCGGCGCCGATGCAACCGCCTGTGTGAAGTCTACCTGCTATAACATGACGAAAGCAGGATATACAGTTACGGTTCTTTCCGATTGTGTGACCAGCTATGATAAGAAAAAGATTCCTGTCATGCTGGAATATTATAAAAGCAAAAATTGTATAGTGATGACTTTGGATCAGATGGTAGCGACGTCTTTACAATAATCAGAAAGGAAACGAATGCAGTTTATAAATTGCCCTATGTAGGAAATAGAACGAGCGCCCTGCTGATCGTGATGGTCAGCAGGGTTTTTCTGTAGCGAGATATTGACGGATGTGGTAGAATGGAAGATAATACTTGCCCCAAAACCGCAGTAGTCTGTTTTCGCAATTTCGACTACGTTTTGACTACGTTTGCTTGCACTGATTTGCCTCATTTTGCCCTCCAAACCGGATTTGGACAGAACTCTGTACATCACAGATTTCAGGGCATGAATCGCAAAATGGCGCAAAATACGGCACTTTAGGGCGTTGCAGGAAGGAAAAATCATATGATTAAGATATTATTTGTATGCCACGGCAATATCTGCCGCAGTCCTATGGCGGAATTTGTGATGAAAAACATTGTAAGCACTGCTGGGATGGCGGACGAGTTTGTTATAGCGTCCGCCGCTACCAGCAGCGAGGAGCTGGGCAATCCGGTTTACCCGCCTGCGGCAAGAAAGCTTGCCGAGCACGGCATCTGCTGCGCGGGCAAAACCGCCCGGCGGATGCGCCCGGAGGACTACCGGAATTTTGACATGCTCATCGGTATGGATGAGGAAAACCTGCGCAATATGCGCCGCATGTTCGGCGGTGATCCGGACAAGAAGCTCCATTTGCTGCTGGAGTTTGCGGGTCGCCCCGGCCAGGCGGTGGCCGACCCCTGGTACACCAGGGATTTTGAGGCCACCTGGCGGGATGTGGAGGCCGGCTGTCTGGGGCTGTTTGCTCTGCTGGCCGAGCCGGTGGAACTGGATTTCTCCCGCTGCACCGAAAAGCAGGAGCTTTTCCGCGAGATGCGGGAAAAAATGGACTGGCAGAAGTGGTACGGCAATAATCTGGACGCGCTTTGGGACGTGCTCACCGGGCTGCCCCACAAGGGCAAGCACTTTATCATCAGCCTGCCGGACGCGGAGAGCGATATCGCCTCCTATGCCGACAGCATCTGCGATATTTTCCGGGAGGCCGGGGTTTCTTTCGAAACTGTAAAATAAATGTTGCCAAACCAATATAAGCCTGTTATAATAACGAATGTAAAATTTCAAGAAAGGAGTCGCCAAAATGTCCATCACTACCATGAATCTTGTGAACAACAACTCGATAAGCAGGCGGCTCTCCATGTGATTTTTCACGGATAGGTATGTCATCATGCCCGGGAGAACTGCTCTTCCGGGCATTTTTGCGCGCAAATATCCCGGTACAGGAGCATAGGAGAGCTGAAATCCATGCCGGAATACCCTTCAACCACCGGTTGAGCCATTGTACCGGCAGTTCAACAGCTGCGTTATGGCTTTTTCCTCCGCTGTGCCGTTAAAATGGCGGAAGCAGGAAACGAAACGCAGAAAAAGGAGAATCCATGAAGAAAATTTTTGCTTATTTAAAACCCTACCGGGGCGGACTGCTGCTGGGTATGCTGCTTATGGCCATATCCACGGTGTGCGAACTGCTGCTGCCCGATATTATGAGCGACATTCTGAACACCGGCGTATACAACGGGGACCTGAACTACATTTTCCGCTGCTGCGCAAAGATGCTGGCAGTGGCGCTGATCAGTCTGGGCTCCGTGCTGGGGGGCTGGTACATCAGCTCCAAGGTGGTTGCCGGCTTCTGCGCAGATCTGCGCCAGGGCGTTTTCCGCAAGGTGAACACCATGCGCTTTGAGGATATCAGCCGCATGGGCAGCTCCGCCCTGCTGACCCGCTCCACCCACGATGTGGGCACCCTGTCCTGGGTGGCCTCCATGCTGTCCGGCAGCGTTATCACCATTCCGGTGCTGTTCATCGGCGGCGTTGTGCTGGCTCTGGGCAAGGACGCGGTGCTGTCTCTGATGCTGCTGCTGTTTATTCCCCTGGTCTTTGCCGCGGTGGTCAGAATCGGAAAAAAGATCGAGCCCCTGTGGGAGACCTCCGACAAATACATGGACAAGCAGAACGACATCGTCCGCGAACGGCTCCACGGCATCCGGGTCATCCGGGCCTTCAACAGCGAGCCGCGGGAGCACAAGCGCATTGAGGACGCCACCCAGGTCATGGCAGAAAACATCATCCGCGCCAACGTGAGCATGGGCATCATCTCTCCTCTGTCCATTGCGCTGATGAATATGGCCGTGGTGCTGATCGTGTATCTGGGCGGCTTTCGCATGGAGCGGGGACTCAGCTCCGCCAGCGGCGGCGACATTTTCGCCGTGATTCAGTACATTACCCTGATTATGAACGGCGTGGTCATGGCGGCCTTTTCCATCGTCATGTACCCCCACGCCAAGGTGGCGGCCAAGCGCATCGGCGAGGTGCTGGAGGTGGAGACCCCGGCGGAGCCGGGGGAAGAGGAGCTGCATTTTTCCGGGGATATCCGCCTGGAAAACCTGAGCTTCGGCTACGAAGGCGCGGCGGAAAACGCGGTCAGTGAGATCAGTCTGCACATCCGGCCCGGCCAGCAGGTGGCCGTCATCGGCGGCACCGGCAGCGGCAAATCCACGCTGGTGCAGCTGCTGATGGGCTTTCGCCGTCCATCCGCCGGACACATCTATTTTGACGGGCGGGACAGCACCAGCATCAGCCCCAAAACCATCCGTGAAAACATCAGCTGCGTGCTGCAGAAGGCTGCCATCTACTCCGGCAGCATACGCAAAAACATCGCCATGGGCAAGCCCGGCGCTGCCGACGAGGAGCTGCTGGCCGCGGCGGAGATCGCCCAGATGGGGGACTATCTGGCCTCCCTGCCGGAGGGGCTGGACCATGAACTGACCCAGTCGGGCAAGAACCTGTCCGGCGGGCAGAAGCAGCGAATCTGCATCGCCCGTGCGGTGGTGAAAAACGCGCCCATTTACATTTTTGACGACAGCTTTTCCGCCCTGGATTTCCTCACGGAAGCCAGGCTCCGCAAAGCGCTTTCAGAACGCACAGCGGGCAAAACCCGCATTGTCATCACCCAGCGGGTCAGCTCCGCCATGAGCTGTGACTGCATCTTCGTCATGGACAAGGGCTGCCTTGTGGACGCGGGCAGCCACCAGGAGCTGCTGGAGCGCTGCAAAATTTATCAGGAGATCTACGTCTCTCAGACGGGAGGTGAGCGCAGATGAGGAAAAAGGCTGAAAAAAAGACCCGGGCACAGCGCCGGGAGGACAAACAGGTGATCCTTCGCATCGTTCGGGAAGCCCGGCCGATCTACGGCTGGCTGGTACTGGCCAGTCTGATCAGCTGCGTCATCATCACCTGCGCGGTGATGTCCCCCAAAATTCTGGGCAGCTGCGTACAGCTCCTGTACGACTTCTGGGCCGGGACCTTTCAGGGCAGCAGCCTGACCCGGGCTTTGCTCCCCGGCTGCTGCGTGCTGGCGGCGGTATATCTGCTGCAAAGCGGCATGAACTATCTGAAAATGTTCCTGCTGAACAACGTGGTCAGCCGCTATTTCACCTGCGCCCTGCGCATCCGCATGTCGGACAAGATCAGCCGTCTGCCTGTGCGCTATATCGACAACACCCCGGCCGGACAGATCCTGGAACGGATGAACGACGATGTATCCCATCTGGGCGGATCCATCCACGATATTGTGGACACCCTGACGGTGGGTTTCTTGCAAATCATCACCCTGTCGGTGGTGATGCTGCTGGAGGACTGGCGGTTGGCCCTGATTGTCCTGATCTTTATGCCTCTCTCCATCTGGCTTTCCGCCCGCATCTCCTCCCTCAGTGAAAAGCATTTTGACCAGATGTTCGAGGAGAGCGGCAAGCTCTACTCCGTGGTGGAGGAGAGCTATGCCAACTACCAGACCAGCAAAGCCTATAACTTTGAGGAGGACACCATCCGCGCCCATCAGGAGGTCAACAAGCGGCAGCAAAAGGCGGAGACCACCGCCAACTTCTTGGGCGCCATGGTGCGGCCCTGCATCACCTTTACCAACGCCCTGGCCTACATCATTATCAACGTGGTGGGCGGCGTGCTTATCGTCAATTACGGCGTGTCCGTGGGCGTAGTGGTGACCATTGTGCTGTTTGCCAAGCAGTTTTCCGCCCCGCTGGAGCAGATTGCCCAGGGCCTCAGTTCCATGCAGCGGACAAAGGCCGCGGCCAAGCGGGTGTTCGAGGTGCTGGACGAGCCGGAGGAGCAGCCCCTGACCGGGCATCTGCCCCAGACTGTCCGGGGCGATGTTCGCTTTGCGCATGTGGACTTCTCTTATGACAAGGAAAGACCCCTGATCCGCGACCTGAATATCGACGTGAAACAGGGGCAGAAGGTGGCCATTGTGGGCCCAACCGGCGCGGGAAAGACCACCATCGTCAATCTGCTCATGCGCTTTTACGATATCGATGGCGGCAAAATATTCATTGACGGGCAGGACGTATCCGATGTTTCCCGGGATGAGCTGCGCACACTCTTCGGCATGGTGCTCCAGGACACCTGGCTGTTCAGCGGCAGCATTGCCGACAACGTGGCCTATGGACGGCCCGGTGCCAGCCGGGAGGAGATCATCAAAGCCTGCGACGAGGCCTACTGTCACCACTTTATCCGCACCCTGCCCCAGGGCTACGACACCCAGGTCAGCGAGGATACGGTGAGTATCTCCGGCGGTCAGAAGCAGCTTTTGACCATCGCCCGTGCCCTGCTTGCCGACCGGCGGCTGCTGATTCTGGACGAGGCCACCTCCAACGTGGACACCCGCACGGAGATTCTGATCCAGAAGGCCATGGACAAGCTGATGCGGGGCAAAACCTGCTTTGTCATCGCCCACCGCCTCTCCACCATCGTGGACGCAGACCTGATCCTGGTCCTGCGGGACGGGCAGATTGTGGAGACGGGAAAGCACCGGGAGCTGCTGGACAAAAAGGGCTTTTATTATCAGCTCTATACCAGCCAGTACGCAATATAACCTCCACAACCAACTCGGGCCGCCCAGAAGGGCGGTCCTTATTTTTGCCGTTTGCTGATTTATGGCAGAGAATCTTTTCCTCCGCAACCTCGGTTAAAAATCTGTACTGCCTGCACTCCGGATTTCCACAAAACGGATTTGCGTTCCCTTACAATAACATTTTTCCACTCTCCGCAGCCTTCACACAAGTCTAAATCTTTGGAGAGGACGTATCTTTCCGCCGGCTCATTTCTTTTGTTTAGTTTATTCCAGCACGCGAGACAAAATTCGGCCATTATTATTCTCACATCCATTTTTACGAACAATCGTTGGTATATTCTTCATTCTAATCCCGCATACTTAGGTTGTCAAGAACGATTGTGGGTGAAAAAGATGAGAGAACTTCTGGCAAAGCGTTTGAAGCAGTGCAGAAAAGAGAAGGGCTTGACCCAGTGGGAAGTCGCGGTGTACTGCGATATTTCGGAAAAGGCATACCAGAATTATGAGCTGATGACGCGGGAGCCAAAATTGGAGATCCTTGCAAAAATCGCCGATCTGTTTGATGTCTCCCTGGACTACCTCGTTGGCAGAACAGACCAAAAACAGGTCAACAGACCCATATAATACTATTTTCCAATAAAAAGTAGACACTTATTATTGGAAAGACGTCTCATGCAGACTCCGACGTGCTGACGCGCTATAAAAGGCAGACCTTGTCTACTTTTAGTATAAAACAAAAGCCCGGATGGTCCGGGCTTTTGTTTTATTCTTCTTCCTCTATGGAAAACAGCTCTTTTGCGATGGCGTCCACCTTCTGGCTCAGATCGTCGGGCGCTTTGGGCTTTTCCTCCGGGTACAGGCCGCAGAGGAAATCCTGCCATTCGTCGTTCAGCGCCTCGATACAGGCCATGTGCTGCTCCTTCATGCGGGAGAAGCAGGCTTCCACCCGCTCCGCGGCGTAATCCTCGCGCCGCTGTGCCTCGGCCTGGAGCTCCTCGCTCTGTGCCCGGGCTTCCGCCACAATCTCCTCCGCCCGTGCCTGGGCGTCCATGATGATCTGTTGGGAGATGGTCTTGGCGGAGAGCAGCGCGTCGCCGATCTCGTTTTTCTGGCCGTTGAGCAGAGCAAGCTGACGATGGAGCAGGGCGTTTTCTTCACTGAGGGCCAGCGCCTGCTGGCGGATATCCCGCAGCACTGCCTCCACCTTGTTGGCGTTATAATATTTTTTCTTCACCACGTCGATGTGAATCGCGTCAAAATATTCCTTGTCCAGTGCCATAACGGGCCTCCTGTTCCGGGGAAAAACATCCCTGCAGGTGGATTATACCAGAAAAGAGAGAACTTATCAACAGGGGAATATTTCCCTGGCCGTGGAAGGTTCCTTTTGCCATTTTGCGGACTTTCGTGTAAAATAAGTATATCACCCGCAGAAAAGAGGGAGCAAAATGACGCAAACGGACAGAATGCCCTTGGAAGTTGAGAGCAGCGTACGGCGTTACCTCTCTTACGGTTGGGGCAACAGCATCATCGTCAGCCTGGTACGGCGGCGCTTCGGGGCAAGGATCAGCTCCCGCTGTATAGACAGCATGCGCAAAGGGCTGCCTTGCACACCCAAATGCCGGGAAAACTGTGTTTTCCGGAACTGGGAGTAGAAGAAAGGGAGAGCGTTTGCTCTCCCCTTCATTTTGTCTTTATTTGCAGAGCCGGCAGGCGGTCTGGGCTGCCACAGCGGCGTTATTCAGTACCAGCTTGATATTGCTCTCCAGACTGTCACCGCCGGTGAGCTCCACCACCCGGGCCAGCAGGAAGGGCGTGGTCTCCTTACCGTGGACGCCCTGCTCCACGCTCTCCTTGAGAGCCTGTTCGATGGCGGCGTCAATGACGGCCTTGTCCATGGCATACTCCTCAGGGATGGGGTTTGTGACCAGCATACCACCCTTGTAGCCCAGATCCCGCTGTGCGCGGAACATGGCGGCCAGCTCCTCCGGGCTGTCTACCCGGTAGTCAACGCCAAAGCCGCTTTTGCGGGTGTAGAAGGCGGGCAGCTCTTCGGTGCCGTAGCCGATGACGGGCACGCCGTGGGTCTCCAGATACTCCAGCGTCAGGCCCAGGTCCAGGATGGACTTTGCCCCGGCGCAGACAACCATCACCGGTGTCTGGGCCAGCTCCTCCAGGTCGGCGGAGATGTCCATGGTGGTCTCCGCGCCTCGGTGTACGCCGCCGATACCGCCGGTGGCAAAGACCTGTATCCCGGCCATGTGGGCGATAATCATGGTGGTGGTAACGGTGGTAGCCCCGTCCGCGCCACGGGCCACCAGGGCCGGCAGGTCGCGGCGGCTGGCCTTTGCCACGTCGCGTCCGGCTTTGCCCAGATATTCGATCTCCTCATGGCTCAGACCGGCCTTCAGTCTGCCGCCGATTACCGCGATGGTGGCGGGAACGGCGCCGTTTTTGCGGATGGTGTCCTCCACCAGCAGGGCGGTCTCCACATTCTTGGGGTAGGGCATGCCGTGGGAGATGATGGTGCTCTCCAGCGCCACGACAGGCTTGCCCTGCTCCAGCGCGGCCTTTACTTCCGGTGCGATGTCAAGATATTTATTCATTGATTTTCTCCTTTTTTATTCCGTAGGACAGGGCCGGGGAGCAGATCTCCGGCCCTGTTGAAGAGCTGCGGGCCTGCCGAGGGGCCCTGCGCTAAGTATTGGATTTATTTGGACTTTATATACGGCTTGCCGCTGGCTGCCGGTACCCGGGACTTGCCGACGAAGAGGACCAGCACGATGACCGTGACCACATAGGGGATCATGGAGATCAGGTGCATGTTCACCCCGGAGGAGCCGCCCAGAACCACCTTCAGACCGGAGCAGAAGCCAAAGAGCAGGCAGCCCAGCAGCGCGCCCTGGGGCCGGAACTTACCGAAGAGGACAGCCGCAATGGCGATAAAGCCCTGGCCCACAATGGAGATGGGGCGGAACTGGTTGGAGGTGGCCATGGTCACGCAGGCGCCGCCCAGACCGGACAGGAAGCCGGAGATGCACACGCAGGCAAAGCGGGTGGCGATCACGTTGAGGCCCAGGGTCTCACAGGCCTGGGGATGCTCGCCGCAGGCCCGCAGCCGCAGGCCAAAGCGGGTCTTGTAGAAGATAAACCACACCAGTATGACCAGGAAAAAGACCAGATATGTAGAAGCATAAGTTGCGAACACATTGTCCATAAAGCGGCCGAACACGGTGCTGGTGTCAAACATGCCCTTGAACAGGGTGGGGATCTTCTGGGCAGCGCTCAGGGGGATGGTGTCGGTGGAGTTATAGAGGACGCGGGCGATCATGATGACGATGCCAGGCCCCAGCATGTTGATGGCCGTGCCGGCAATGGTCTGGTCCGCGCCCAGATTCACCGTGGCAAAGGCGTGAATCGCGCCGAACAGCATGCCGGCCATACCGCCGCACAGGAAGCCCAGATAGGGGTTGCTGGTGTAGTAGGCCACCACCGTGCCGGTAAAGGCGCCGGCGGTCATCATGCCTTCAATACCGATGTTGACAACGCCGGAAACCTCCGAGAAGCAGGAGCCGAGAGCTGCGTAAAGCAGGGGCGGGGTATAGACAAGGGTGGCATAGAGGATGATGCCGAATTCGTTCCAAAAAGCTGTCATTTGTCTGTCCCCTCCTTAACATTCTGTGCCGCGGCCGGTTTGGGCTTTTTCTTGAACTGTACATATTTCAGCCGTTCAAAGACAACGGAAATGGCAATGAACAGCACCACGGTACCCACGATAACGTTGATCAGCTGGGTAGGCGCGCCCACCAGATTCAGCTTGCTGCCGCCGTAGGTCAAAGCGCCGTAGAACAAACCGGCGAAGAACACGCCGAAGGGATGAGAGCAGCCGATCAGCGCCGCCACGATGCCGGCAAAGCCGAAGCCCTCCTGGCTTGAGAAGATGCTGATTCGTCCGCCCATGCCCATCAGGTGCAGGGCGCCGCCCAGACCTGCCAGCGCGCCGGAGATCGCCAGCGCGGTGAGAATGGAGCGGTTCACATTGATGCCGCCGTACTCAGCGGCAAACTTGTTGGCGCCCACCGCCTTGAGCCGGTAGCCCAGAGTGGTCTTTTCGATTACCAGCCAGACAATCACCGTCATGACCAGCGCCACGAAAATGCCCCAGTTTGCCGTGGGGCAAAGGCCCAGCTGGCTGATCAAATCCTTGGACAGCAGGGTGCTGGCATTGGCGGAGATGTTCTTGGTCGCCTCGGCAGTGCCGTCGCTGTGGATGGCAGGGATGCCCGCGATAAAGTTGGAGAGGTAAAAGGCGATCCAGTTGAACATGATCATGGAGAGCACTTCATTGATGCCCCACTTGTTTTTCAGGAAGCCCACAACGATGCCCCAGATGGCGCCGGCCAGCATGGAGCCGATAAAGCACAGGGGGATGAGCACGACGGGCGGCAGGTTCGGCAGCAGAATGCCGATGCAGGCCGCGGCCATGGCGCCGACAACGAACTGTCCTTCAGCGCCGATGTTGAAGATACCGGTGCGGAAGGAGAAGGCCACGGAAAGGCCCGTCATGATATAGGGGATGCCGTAGACCACGACATAGGAGAAGCCCTTCACGCTGGTCACGCTGGAGATCAGCCGTCCGTAGGCCGCGCCTACGTCCAGTCCCATGACCACCAGGAAAAACGCGCCGACCACAAAGCCCAGAAGGATGGACAGCAGGATGTGGATAATGCGGGTCTCGGAAATAATGGTCCAGATGCTCTTTTTCTTATCCATTTGCCTTACCTCCCGCCATCAGCAGTCCCAGATCGTTCTCGTTTGCGCCCTTGCCGGGCATGGACGCCACGATCTTTCCGTCAAAAATAACGTCGATCGTATCGGAAAGGCTCATGATCTCGTCCAGCTCGAAGGAGACCAGCAGCACGGCCTTGCCCTTGTTGCGCTGCTCCACAATATATTTGTGAACATATTCTATGGCGCCCACGTCCAGACCGCGGGTGGGATTGACGGCAATGAGCAGGTCCTTGTCGTTCTGCACCTCGCGGGCAATGATGACCTTTTGCTGGTTGCCGCCGGAGAGTGTGCCTGCCGGGCGGCGCTCGCTGTTCTGGGGGCGGATATCATAGTTCTCTATGGATTCGGTCGCGTGGGAGAAAATTGCGTCTCTGCGGAAGATGCCTTTTTTGGAATAGGGCTCCTCCTCATAATTCTGGAGGATCAGGTTGTCCTCCACGCTGAAGTCCAGGATCAGGCCGTGCTTCTGCCGGTCAGCGGGAATGCTGGACACGCCGTGGTCAAAGCCGAAGCGGGGCGGCTTGTTGCACACGTCCACACCGTTGACCAGAATCTGACCGGAGCTTCCCTTCCGCAGGCCGGTGATGACCTCCACCAGCTCGGTCTGGCCGTTGCCGTCGATACCGGCAATGCCGACGATCTGGCCCCGGCGGACCTGCAGATTCAGGCCCTTGACAATCTCCACATCCCGGTAGTCGTTGCAGTGCAGATCCTTTACATCCAGCACCACGTCTCCGGCTTCCATCTCCGGCTTATCTACCGTGAAGGTAACGTTGCGGCCGACCATCATGCTGGCCAGGTCGTTTTCGTTGACCTCTTCCACATCCACCGTCCGGATATATTTGCCCTGGCGGATAATGGTGCAGAAGTCTGCCGCCGCCTTGATCTCCTTCAGCTTATGGGTGATGATGATAATGCTTTTCCCGTCCCGGGTCAGATTCCGCATGATGACGATCAGCTCTTCGATCTCCTGCGGCGTCAGGGAGGAGGTGGGCTCGTCCAGAATCAGGATGTCCGCCCCGCGGTACAGGGCCTTCAGAATCTCCACACGCTGCTGCATGCTGACGGAGATATCCTCGATCTTGGCGTCCGGGTCGATGGACAGTCCGTAGCGCTGGCTCAGCTCTTCCACATTTTTTCTGGCCGTGGCCATGTCCAGCTTAACGCCCTTGACCGGCTCTGTGCCCAGAACGATGTTTTCCGTAACGGTAAAGGGCTGGATCAGCATAAAGTGCTGATGCACCATGCCGATTCCGGCCGCGATAGCGTCCCGGGGGTTGTTCATTTCAATGGGCTTGCCATTGACAAGGATCTGGCCGGAAGTAGGTTTGAGCAAGCCGTAAAGCTGGTTCATCAGCGTGGATTTTCCCGCGCCGTTCTCGCCCAGGATTGCGTGGATCTCACCCTTATGAACCGTCAGGTTTATGCCGTCGTTTGCCACAAAATCGCCGAATTTCTTGACGATATCGCGCATCTCGATGACAGGGGTTTCCATGTTTATATACTCTTTTGACAAATCAATGCCCCCTCGCTTCAATTTATGTACAGGCAGAGCCCTCAGAAACGCTGAACAGCATTTCCCGCATTTCGCCGGGAGTCTGAGAGACTGCGCCTATAAGCTGGTCGTATATTGGTCCCTAAGCCGGGACTGCGGACTTCGTATTCGGTAACAAGCAGCCATTACTCACTCTCCTTATACAAAAATAAAAGTAATTTCCCTATCGGCGTTTTCATAGGGGCTTCACAGAATATTAATTTTATTCTATCACAGGAAAAGCGGATTTTCTACTTATTTTTTGCCTGAAATGAAAAAATCCTCCGCCGCAAAGCGGCGGAGGATCAGATTTAGTTTTAATTGCGGATTAGTCGTCCAGAGTGAACTCGGGGCAATCGCCGACAGAGGTGGGAACGCTCTTCTCACCGTTGATGATTGCGGTCTTGGCAGCCTCAACAACCTCGATAACCTCAGCGGGGATGTGATCGCGGGTGGGAGCCAGGTCAACGCCGCCGTTGGACAGGTCATACATGTGGATGCCAGCGGTGAAGTTGCCTTCTGCAACAGCCTTGGAGATGTCCTGAGCTGCAACGTCAACGCGCTTCATAGCGGAGGTGAGGACGTGGTCGGGAGCGAGAGGAGCCTGGTCGGTGTCAACGCCGATGGCCCAGATGCCTTCCTCGTCGCAGGCGGAGATGACGCCGATACCGGTGCCGCCGGCGGCATGGTAGATAACGTCAGCGCCCTTGGTGATCATGTCCTTCGCAGCGGTGGAGCCGCCGGCGATGTCGCCGAAGGCGTTAGCATTGTACTGCAGAACGGTTGCATCGGGGCAAGTCTCGAGAACACCGGTGATGTAGCCGATGCCGAAGAGGTTCATGGAGTCGGAAACCATGCCCTGAACATAACCGACGGTCTTGCTCTCGGTAACGGAACCGGCGACCAGGCCCACCAGGTAGGAAGCCTGCTCCTGAGCGAACATCAGGCATGCAACGTTGGGCAGATCGATGGTGGCATCATCGATGATGGCGAAGAGCTGATCGGGGTTAGCCTCAGCAGCCTCGCGGGTAGCGTCGGCCAGCATGAAGCCCACGCAGATGATCAGGTCGTAGCCTTCGTCGACGAAGGTGTTGATGTTGGTCTGGTAGTCAGCATCGGTCTTGCTCTCCAGATAGTTGACTTCAAAGACCTCGGGATCCAGGGCCTGCAGGCCTTCCCAGGAAGTCTGGTTGAAGGACTTATCGTTTACGCCGCCGACGTCGGTGACCATGCCGATCTTGACCTTCTCAGCGGGAGCTGCGGGGGCTGCGCTCTCTTCAGCAGGAGCGGCGCTCTCCTCAGCGGGAGCTGCGCTCTCGGCAGGAGCTGCGGTCTGGCCGCAGGCGCAGAGGGCAAAGACCATGCACAGAGCCATGACAAGTGCCAGAATCTTTTTCATGTTTTTTCCTCCATAATATTATTTTTTTGCAACAGAATTTCCGGCGTGGCTTTTTCACGCCGTATGGGCATTATAGCATGTCCCTGCTTTACAAATCAAGAAGAATATGCTGAAAATCGCAAAAACAGATAAAGAAATTTACAGATTGGACATCTTGACGGCGGTGTCCAGGGCAATCTCCATCATCTGGGTGAATGAGTTCTGCCTGTCCTCCGAAGAGAGGGCCTCGTCCCGGTACAGATGGTCGGAAATGGTGCACAGGCACAGACCCCGTTTCCCGGCGTAAGCCGCGTTCATGTACAGGGCCGCTGCCTCCATCTCCACCGCCAGAACGCCCATGCGCTTCCAGAGATCGGAGTAGTTGGAGCCCTCGGCGTAATAGAAGTTGTCGGAGGAGAGGATATTGCCCACCTTCACGTCCACGCCGTGCTCCCGGCCCGCTTCCACCGCGGCGGAGAGCAGCGTGAAGTCCGCAACAGGGGCAAAGGTTCCGGGCAGGCCGAACTGGTTGCCGTAGCCGGAATTGGTGCAGGCGCCCTGACCTGCCACGATATCCATCAGCTTCAGCTCATCGCCCAGCGCGCCGGCGGAGCCGATGCGGATGATGTTGTCCACATCATAGAAGTTGAAAAGCTCCCAGCTGTATATGCCGATGGCCGGCATACCCATGCCGGAGGCCATAACGGTGACGGGAACGCCTTTCCAGGTGCCGGTGTGGCCCTGAACGCCGCGAACATTGTTCACCAGAACCGGGTCGGTGAGAAAATTCTCCGCAATGAACTTGGCACGGAGAGGATCGCCGGGCATGAGCACGGTCTTTGCGATATCCTCTTTCCTTGCGGCAATGTGGGGAGTGGGAACGGACATAGTATCAGCCTCCTGAAAAAAATCTTTTTTCCATTATATTAGGAGAAAACGTAAAAGTCAAATTGAAACCGGCGGAGGGATATGATATACTAAAGCGAAAAAACGAAAAAGTCAGGGGATTACAGGATATGAGCGATGTAATGGTAATCGGTATCGCCGGCGGCACCGGCAGCGGCAAAACCACCATCACCAAAAAGCTGATGCAGCGCTTCGGCAGCAATGTATCGGTCATCTACCACGACAACTACTACAAGGCCCACCACGACATGCCCTTTGAGCAGCGCAGCAAGCTCAACTACGACCACCCCAACGCCTTCGACACGGACATGCTGGTGGAGGCCATAAAGGAGTTGAAACGGGGGCGCGCCATCACTTGCCCCATATACGATTATTCCATCCACGACCGCACGGACAAGACCATCACCATAAAGCCCACCAAGGTGATCGTGGTGGAGGGGATTCTGATTTTCCAGAGCCGGGAGCTTTGCCAGCAGATGGACATCAAGATCTATGTGGACACCGACGCGGACGTGCGGATTCTGCGCCGCATCACAAGGGATGTGCGGGACCGGGGGCGCAGCCTTGAGGGGGTCATCAACCAGTATCTCAGCACCGTAAAGCCCATGCACGAGCAGTTTGTGGAGCCCAGCAAGCGCAACGCGGACATCATCATCCCCGAGGGCGGCCACAACCAGGTGGCGCTGGACATGGTGATGGAACGGGTCCGGGCCCATCTGGAAAAAGGCTGAAAGGAAACGGCAGAAATGGCAAAGCTGTACTTCAAATACGGAGCCATGGGCTCCTCCAAATCCGCGCAGGCACTGATCACCCAGTTCAACTACGAGGAGCTGGGCATGAGCGTCTGGCTCATCAAGCCCAGCACCGACACGAGAGACGGGGCGGACATCATCCGCAGCCGCATCGGCCTTGAGCGGCGGGCCCGGGTCATCACCCCGGAGCAGGACATCCGGGAAGAGTACCGCCGTGAGGGAAAGCACGATGTGATCATCGCCGACGAGGCCCAGTTTTTTACTCCGGAGCAGATCGACCAGCTCCGCTGTCTTGTGGACACGGAGGATCTGCCGGTGCTGTGCTTCGGCCTGCGCACGGATTTTCTGACCCACTTTTTCCCCGGCGCCCGGCGGCTGATGGAGCTTGCCGACTCCATCACGGAGATCAAAACCGTCTGTGCCTGCGGCAGAAAGGCCACGGTGAACGCCAGGATCGACCGGCAGGGCCGCATTGTCACCCAGGGCAGCCAGGTGCTTTTGGGCGGTAATGACAGCTATGTGGCCATGTGCCATAAATGCTGGAAACAGAAAATCGCGGAACAGGAAAAATGAAAAATCGCTGTCATTCTCTTTCTGAATGGCAGCGATTTTTATGCCCTTTGTGCCTTATTCCTGTTTCGGATTTTCGGGGGCCGGGTTCTTTTTTGCCCGGCGGGCTTTCCGGTGCTTCTTCCAGACGGGGATGAGGATGGCCAGGACCAGGGCCAGGATCACCAGAGCGGGCAGCGCCCCGACAATGGCCAGAAGCAGGTCCTTGAAAAATTCTCCGGTGCGCCTAAGCCCGTTTGTCAGCGCCAGGGCCAGCTCCTGCCCGTAGCTCATGCGGCTTTCCGGGGTGTACTCAATGACCTCCTGGATCTCCAGGTCCAGGGTGCTGTAAGCCACCTGCCGGTCCCAGTTTTTCAGGGTGGACTGGAGGCTCTCAATCTGGTAGCGCAGCTCTGTCAGCTTTTCCTCAATGGCGATCAGATCCTCCACGGTCTCCGCCGCCTCCATCATCTCCAGCAGCCGGGCCTCCTGGGTCTGGTAGGCGCTCAGTCGGGCGTCGGTGTCGTAATACTGGGCGGTGATGTTCTCGGTATAGGTGTGGCTGTAGGGCACATTGCCCAGAGTGGACAGGCTGCCCATCAGGGCGGAAAATTTGCCGCTGGGCACCCGGATGACGTAACTGGCGTAACGCTCGGAGGAATAGCCCCGGGACTGGGTGTAATAGTTGCTGCCGTTAATGCTGCTGGACTCCACAAAGCCGCCGTACTGTTCCACCAGCGCGGAGAGCTTTTCGATGGTCCGGTCAAATTCGGTGGTCTCCACTGTGGCGGAGGCGGAGTAAATGAGCTTTTCCGGGCTGCCCTCCGGGGCGGCGCCGGAGCCGGTCTCCAGCTGGGTGCCGCCGGCGACAGCAAAGCCGCCGTAATCCTCTTCCGGCGCCTCCGCAGGGTAGGCGGTCTCTGTGGAAACCATGTCGTAAGCGGCTGAGGGGGCGCTGGACGCGCTATCAGCGGAGCCGCAGGCGCAGAGCGCAAACACCAGCAGTACCGCAAGCAGCAGAGAAAGTGTTTTTTTCATGTTCTGTCCTCCATCTTATTATATTATATGTTGTCCTCTGCCCTTGTGACGGCGGTGAGAAAGGGAAAGTTCCGTATTCTTAAGTAATTTTTAGTTTTTTCTGCATATATATAATGATATAATCATAGTCGAACAATGACCCCTCTGAAAAGGAGCCGATAGTGTGAAAATTCACACTATCCGGATTGAAACGGCGTGCCGCTCGCCGCTGAAGCGGCAACCGCGGCACATGTCAAAAATCTCCATTTCGCCGCCGTGAGAGATTTAAATTGCAATTTGTGCTGATACATGTGCGGCAGAATGGAGATTAATATATGAAGGAAAATCTCTTGCTGCTCACCGGGGTGCTGCTCAGTCTGGGCTGCGCTGTCTCAGGAGCTTTCTTTCTCCGGGCCGGTTGGCGGGAGGACTACCGGCGGGCCCTTCTGCTCAAAGGTCTGGCCGGGCTGTGCTTTTTGGCCCTGGGTGTGGGAAGCTTCTTTCTCTGTCCGGATAAAAGCTTACGCATTTATGTGCTCGCCGGCCTCTGTTCTGGCCTTGTGGGTGATGCGCTGCTGGCCCTGCGCTTTATCAAGCCGGAGCGGCACGATGCCTTTTTCTCCCTTGGCGCGGCGGTGTTCGCCTTTGGGCATCTGATGTATATCGGCGCGCTCTTCCGCCAGGGCAGTCCGCTGTCTCTGTCGCTGCCGGTTTTTGTCCTGGGCGTCGGGGCGTCCTGGCTTTATCAGCGGGTGAAAAAGACCGACGCAGGAAAGCTTCAGCTCCCTTCCCTGCTGTATATCGCGCTGGTGGTGTTTATGGCCTCTGCGGCCTGTGCTGCCGCGGTCCGCGGATTCAGCGTGGGGCTGCTGCTTTTTGCCGCCGGCGGGATCTGCTTTGCCGTCAGCGATAATCTGCTCTGCGCCTACTGCTTCGGCACAGCCCACAACCGGGCAGTGGACCGGGCGGTACATATCAGCTATTACACGGCCCAGCTTCTCATCGCCTGGAGCCTGCGCTTCCTGTAACGGAATAAACGGAACAACGGGAAAAAAATATAAGGGATTGCTGTCCGTAAATGCAGCAATCCCTTATATTGTTGCCTGGTTTTCTCAGCCTACGGCATAGAAGTAATCGACCATAGATGCCGTGTTGTCTTCATAAAAGCTGGCCAGCGTGATAATGCTCATATATTCGCCCTGCTTGATAATAATCTGCTGGCAATAGTATGGCACATCCTGATAGGTGCAGGAAATATGCAGCGCTGTACGCTCCTCCCCCGCAAAGGTCATGGTGCCAACCTCATTTCCCTGCAGGACAAATCCGGCAGAGCCCAGTTGTTCGTCCAGACCTTCCAGAGAGAGTTCAATAAACTTTTCCTCGCTTATGGCCGCGCCATAGAGCACGCCCAGGTTCTGGATGACCACATTGATGGTCACAAGTCCTTCATCTGCGGCAGCGTACATGTCATAAAACATGTCGATATTCTTCATCTGTTCGGCATATTTCTCATCGTCGAACATATCTGCGGTAGTGCCCACCATCTGGGCCAGCTCCTCCTGGCTGGCAAAGGTCCAGCTGTCGTCCAGTGAACAGCCGATGCCCAGAAACTTGTTTTCATATTTGCCGCCGGTGGTGACGCCCAGCTGAAATTCCGCTTCCGGTTCCTCAACAGTGCTTGCCGCGCCAGTTTGGCTTTCCTGAGGCGTAACAGTGCCGCTGACGTCCTTATCCCCACAGGCGCAAAGGGACAGAATCAGCATAAGTGCAAGAAACATTGCGGTAAGTTTTTTCATTTTCCCTTTTCTCCTTTAAAAATTATTCTGTAAAGCCTCCGCTGAGAGAACGCGGAGAACCTTATCCTTTACCTGAAACTTCACTTCCAGCCCCGCAAATTCCAGCGCGTAGACCCGCTCCCCGTCCTGCTTGTAGCGGGGCCGGGGGTCGTTTGCCAGCACGCCCCGCAGAGCCTGCCGTTTCTCCGGCGGGATATGCTTTTCCGCTTCCGGCAAAAATTCCACCGTGAGCTGCGCCCCCGGGTCCGGCGCAAAGCCGCTTTCGGCCTCGGGCTTACAGTCGGCATAGGGGATATAGGGCTTGATGTCAAAAATCGGGGTGCCGTCCATCAGGTCTGCGCCCGCCACGCGAAGGGTTCTCCCCTCCTCCGTGTCCTCGATGCCCAGCAGCCGCACGCAGGACAGGCCCAGGGCGTTGGGCCGGAAGGGCGAGCGGGTGGCAAACACGCCCATTCGGGTGTTGCCGCCCAGTCTGGGGGGCCGGACCGTGGGAGACCAGTCCTCCCTCACCGCCTGGGAAAACTGCCAGATCAGCCAGATGTGGGAAAAGCCCTCCAGACCCCGCAGGGCGTCGGGATTCCGGTATTCCGGCTCGAACACGATCCGGGCCTCCAGCTCCTCCACGATCCCCGCCTGGCGGGGTATGCCGAACTTTGTGGGAAAATCGCTCCGGATCCGGGCGATGGCTTTTATCGTGTATTCCATAGGCTCACAGGATGGCATAAAGCAGCGACATGGAAATGCCGTTGACCAGCATATGCAGGAAAATGCTGCCCCAGATGGAGTTGGTGCGCTCATAGCAGCGGCAGAGCAGAAAAGAGACGGGGATATATTGCAGCAGATAGATCAGGTTTTTCAGATCCAGAAAGGCATAGGACCAGACGTGGTATAGAGAGAACATGGCCATACTGACCGCATAGGCCAGCGTCCGGTTCCGGCGGCGAAGAATGCCGAACAGCCCCGCCCGGAAAATCGCTTCCTCCACAATGGGGGCCATGAACACCGCCATGGCGGCAATGGGGCCAAAGGTCATCCCGGCCATGCCGAACACAGCCTCGTTGTTGGGGTTATCGCCCATACCCAGCAGAAGCATAATGCCGTTGACAATAAAGTTGCAGCACCACATCATCCCGTAGCAGACCAGCACCTCCCGGACGCAGGCCCAGGGGTGATCCCACAGGGCGTCAAAGTCCCGGCGGAAAAATTTCCACAGGAAAACGAGCATATAGACAACGCCCAGCATATAGCACAGAAGATTTGCCTGGGTCTCGTCCAGCAGGCCCCTGAGCAGCAGGAAGGTGGCGGCCAAGGGCAGCAGCACCACATGCACCGGCAGATAGACCAGCGCCGCAATGGCCTGCCCTTTGGTCAGACGGCTTGTGAATGGCAAGGTTTTTCTGTTCATCAGCCTCTCGCTTTCTTTTGTAATTCAAAGAGCAGATTCATGGCCTCGATGGGAGTGATGGTGTTCAGATCGGTCTCCCGCAGGATGCGGCTGACCTCGTCCGCCCCCACATCGGCAAAGCTGATCTGGTCGTCAGCGGCCCTGGCCGTCTCAAATCTGGGGGCGGCCCCGCTCTCGTTCAGCTCCTTCAGATAGCCCTTGGCCTTGCCGATCACGCTGTCCGGCAGACCGGCCAGCTTGGCCACTTCGATGCCGTAGCTGTCGTCCGCCGCGCCCCGGACGATCTTTCTCAGAAAGACCAGGGTTCCGCCCTGTTTTTTCGCGGTGATGTTGTAATTTCTCACACCGGAGAGCTGGCCCTCCAGCGCGGAAAGCTCGTGGTAATGGGTGGCAAACATGGTCTTTGCACCCAGCTTCCGCTTGTCGGCGCAGAACTCCAGCACCGCCCGGGCGATGGCCATGCCGTCATAGGTGGAGGTGCCCCGGCCGATCTCGTCTAAGATCAGCAGGGAGGAGGCGGTGGCGTGCTTTAAGATGTTCGCCATCTCGTTCATCTCCACCATGAAGGTGGACTGACCGGAGGCCAGATCATCGGAGGCGCCAATTCTGGTGAACACCCGGTCCACAATGCCGACGGTGGCGCTTTTTGCCGGGACAAAGGAGCCGATCTGGGCCATAAGGACGATCAGCGCGGTCTGGCGCAT
>JALFOM010000040.1 GCA_022782265.1 Clostridiales bacterium
TCCAGAATGATGAGCAGCACGAAGCCCAGCACAATGTTGGGCAGGTGGTTTGCGTGGGCGGATATGGCGTGCTGCAGCAGCAGGAAGAGCTGAAACACCGTCAGCTCAAAAAGCGTCATAAAAGGGGAGACCCGCTTGCCCGCGCTGGTGCGGGCGGACTCCAGTTTCTCCCGCTTTTCGGTGGTGATGTCCTGAAAACGGACGCAGGTGCCGGCCAGGTTAATGACGTCGCCGGTCTCCAGATTGATGCCCCGGCCGCCCACCTTTGTGCCGTTGACCCAGACGCCGCCCCGGGAGAACACGTCGTATATGGTCCAGATGCCCCGGTCACTGCGCTTCAACACCGCGTGGACCCGGCCCACACCGGGCTGATCCACCCGGATGTCCGCCCCCCGGGAGCGGCCGATGATGTTTTCCCAGTGGTTCACGGGCAGTATCTCCCGGCCCAGTCGGATATAGGCCCAGACCTCCGATTCGTAGCGCTCACTGAGCATGGAGCGGATGCAGCGGACGATGATGCAGACGGAGAGAATAATCAGTACATATTTCGAGGCCGTCAGGCTGGTTTCCAAAAAGGCGTCCATGGGGATACCACCTCCTTTTTTCGTTAAAACTCAGGATATTATAACATCAAAGACCGATATTGACAACAGACCGGGAGTAAACTAATATATATTAAGAAATATACAGCCATTGTACGCACAGTGCCGCCGCGTACGCGGAAACAGCGGGAGGCCTCTGTACGATGAACGCTGCTGCAGGCATTCGGGCAGAAGGGAAAGTTTCCGGCTTTTAGAAAAATGAAAATGAAAAGCAAACACATTTTTATCCTCCTTCTGGCGGCGGCGCTGCTCTGCGCGGGAGGCTTCCTGCTCATCAGAAACGCGGACACCGGGTCGGTGGCCGTGGTCAGGGTAGACGGGCAGATCCGGGACAGGATCGACCTGTCGAAGGTGGAGGAGAGCTATGAGATCAGCATCGACACCGAATACGGACACAACACCATCCTTGTGGAGCCGGGGGCCATTTCCGTCATCGACGCGGACTGCCCGGACCATGTGTGCATCAAACAGGGAAAGCTGACCGGCGGGGGACTTTCCCTCATCTGTATGCCCCACCGGCTTGTTATTCAGATAGGAGGCAGCGATATCGATGCCTAAAACAAAAAAACTGGCCTTTATGGCCCTGCTCACCGCCATGGCCCTGACCATCTTCGTCATTGAGGCCCAGATCCCCGCCCCGGTGCCCATTCCCGGGGTAAAGCTGGGTCTTGCCAACATCATCACCCTGACGGCCATGGTGCTCATCGGCCGGAAGGAGGCCGGGGTGGTGCTGTTTCTGCGGATCGTCATGGGCGCCATGTTCGCCGGAAACCCCTCCACCATCATTTACAGCGCGGCAGGCGGCCTTCTGGCCTATATCGCCATGTGCCTGCTGGTGGGAATCATCCCGGAGAGCCGGCTCTGGCTCACCAGCGCCATCTCCGCCGTGTGCCACAACGGGGGGCAGCTTCTGGCCTGCGCCCTGGTGGTGCAGACCCCCGGCGTCTTTGTCTATGCCCCGGCCCTGGCCGCCTCCGGCATCATCACAGGCCTCTTCACCGGCTTTGCCGCCGTGTACCTGATCAAAGCCCTGCGGAAAATGAAAATTTGACTATTCCCGTAATTGGGGTATAATAGAAGCAACAATATTTTTTAAAGAGGTATTTTCAATGAGCGAATGTACACACGACTGCTCCACCTGCGGCGAAAACTGCGCCTCCCGGGTGGAAGATTTCCGCAAGAGCCTGCATGAGGGCTCCTCGGTGAAGAAGGTCATCGCCGTGGTCAGCGGCAAGGGCGGCGTGGGCAAGTCCCTGGTCACCAGCCTGATGGCCAGCGAGATGCAGCGCCGGGGCTATAACGCCGCCGTGCTGGACGCAGATATCACCGGCCCCTCCATCCCCAAGTCCTTCGGCGTCACCGAACACGCCAGAGGAACCCAGGAGTATCTGCTGCCCGTCACCACCCACACGGGGCTGCAGCTGATGTCCATCAACCTGATTCTGGAGAACGAGACGGAGCCTGTGGTCTGGCGCGGCCCGGTGATCGCCGGGGCAGTGACCCAGTTCTGGACCGATGTGCTGTGGACGGATGTGGACTATATGTTTGTGGACCTGCCTCCCGGAACCGGTGATGTGCC
>JALFOM010000005.1 GCA_022782265.1 Clostridiales bacterium
CCAGCTCATCGCCGATATGGGGGATGACGTTCAGGGCAATCTGGGTGGGGAAGGTGCTGCATACGGCCTTTTCTCCGGCGGTAAGGGCCTTCATCTGGTTTTCCAGCTCCATCAGTCCTGCCTGACCTGCCCCGGATACGGCCTGATAGGTGCAGGCCACCATGGACTTGATGGGGGAGAGCCGGGCGATACCGGCCACGGCCATCAGCGTGATGATGGAGGAGCAGTTGGGGTTTGAAATAATGCCCTTATTCTTGAAGGCGTCCTCGCCGTTGATCTCCGGGACCACCAGGGGGACCTCCGGGTCAAGGCGGAAAGCGGAGCTGTTGTCGATATAGACCGCGCCGCTTTTGACGATAGCGGGGGCAAACTTTCTGGACATGCCGTTTTTCACCGCACCCAGCACAAAATCCATGCCCTGGAAGCTGTCCTCCGTGGCCTCCTGAATGGTCACGTCCTCACCGTGGAACTTGACGGTGCCGCCTGCGCTTCTGGCGCTGGCAAGGGGCAGCAGCTTCTTTACGGGGATGTCGTATTCCTCCAGAACCTTCAGCATCTCCTGGCCTACGGCGCCGGTGGCGCCGAGAATGGCTACATTGTATGATTTCATTGAAAATACCTCCTGTTTCAGCCCGCGAATCCGTCGTACAGGACCCGGATGGCGGTTTCAAAATTACTGTTGTCAACGCCCACAATAATGGAAAGCTCATCCGCGCCCTGGGCGATGGTGCGGATATTGACGCCGTGCTCGCCAAGCTCCTTGAAGAGACGGCCGGAAATACCGGGGCGGAAGGTCATCTTGCGGCCTACCGCGGCCACAAGGGCGATGCTGTCCTGAACCTGTATGTCGTCGGGGCGGCAGGTCTTCTGGATGTCGGCAATCACATCGTACAGCCCATCGCCCAAAGCAGCGGTGGAGGTGACAAGGGCAAAGCTGTCAAGCCCCAGGGTGATATGCTCAACGGGAGCGTGGTATCGGTCCAGAATCTCCAGCGACTGGCGCAGGGTCATGCTGGTGTTCATATTCCGCTTCAATACGGTGAGAATGGTGAAATTCCGCCGCCCGGCAATGCCGGTGATGAAGCGTTCAACCGACTGCTCCTCTTCAATGCTGTCCACGATCATGGTGCCCGGATCCTCGGGCCGGTTGGTGTTTCTGATGTTCAGGGCAATGCCCTTTTCCTTCACCGGCAGGATGGATTCCTCATGGAGAACAGACGCGCCCATGAAGGCCAGCTCCCGCAGCTCCGCGTAGGTGATATGGGCAATGGGGCTGGGATCGGGCACGATTTTCGGATCGGCCATCAGAATACCGGAGACGTCGGTCCAGTTTTCATACACGTCGGCGTCCACAGCGGCGGCCGCCAGCGCGCCGGTGATATCGCTGCCGCCACGGGTCATCACCTTGATCTTTCCTGTGGGCAGACGGCCGTAGAAGCCGGGGATCAGAATCTTCCCGTTGGCTTTCAGCGCGGCAGCAATGGTGCTGTCGGTCCTTTCCCGGTCGATCTGTCCGTCAAAGCCGAAGAAAATGCAGCTTGCCGCGTCCACAAATGTAAAGCCCAGATATTCCGCCATGAGCCTTGCCGTGAAATATTCGCCCCGGGAGACCAGTTCATCCACCGACATGTCCCGGCTCAGCCGGGCGCTGAGAGCGTCAAACTCGCCCTCCACATCATAGTGCAGGCCAAGCTCGTTTCGGATATCCACAAAGCGCTGCCGTATGGTATTCATTATATCCCCGCAGGACACGCCGTATGTCAGATGGGCGTGACAGAGATACAGAAGGTCTGTCAGCTTGTGGTCGTCCGCGCCCCTTTTACCGGCGGCGGAGACCACCACCAGCCGCCGTGAGGGGTCTGCTTCGATAATTTTTTTTACTTTCTTAAACTGCTCGGCCCCTGCAACGGAGGAGCCGCCGAATTTTGCAACCTTCAACATGTGATCTTATTCTCCCATCGCGGCGAAAAATACCTCTGCACCGGCCTGCCGCAGCTTTGCCGCGGCTTCGTGCATGGCAGAGACAGGCATGGGCTCGGTGACGGCGCGGAGCAAATCTCCGTCCTTTTCGGCCTCTTTCAGAGGAAGCATGTCCTCAAAACGCGCAGGCAGACGCACATAATAGACGCGGCTGCAGGCGCTGTTGTCCGCCTTCACTCTGGGGCAGCCGGCCTGCATCATCGTGCGCTGACCCTGCAAAATGCAGGACAGATCACGGACAACGGCGGAGGCGGTGGGCCAGCGGCCCGCGCCCTGGCCGATCAGGATGATGGCCCCGGAATTTTCGCCCTGGTAGCGGGCCAGATTGAAGTTATCCAGCACCGCGCATTCCGCCGCGCTGGCCGGGAGAAGCACTGGCTCCACAAAGGCATAGACCCGGCCTTCATCGGACAGGCCGCCGCTTGCCAGCAGACGGCAGGTAAGGCCCCTGGCTTTGAAGTGGGCCACGTCCGCGGCGGTGAGGCTTTCAATGCCCTCGTTATGCAGCCCCTCAGCCGGGAGTTGGTCATAGGCAACGGCGCAGGCCAGCATGATCTTTCTCAGCGCGTCCAGACCGGAGACGTCGGCGGTGGGGTCCGCTTCCGCGTAGCCAAGACGCTGGGCGTCCTTCAGGGCGTCGCCGTAGTCCATGCCCCGGCGCTGCATGGCGTCCAGCATGTAGTTGGTGGTGCCGTTGAGGATGCCGCCCACGGAGAGGATTTTGTCGCTCTCGGTGGCCAGGGCCAGATTATGGAGAAAAGGCACGCCGCCGCCGCAGGCCGCGCTGAACAGGAAAGCCACGTTGTTCTTCTCCGCCAGCTCCGCAAGCTCAGGCCCGTGGGCCGCCACAAGCGCTTTGTTGGAAGTGACCACATGCTTTCCCGCCGCCAGAGCCGCGGACACATAGCTGAAGGCCGGCTCAATGCCGCCCATGACCTCAGCTACCGCGCCCACGGAAGGATCGTTGACTATTTTCTCTATTTCTGTTACTTTAAAGGAACTGTCGTCCTTGCCCGGGCGGACAAGGACAGGGCCCTGTTCAAGCCCGTAAGCTCCGTCAAGCATTCCGTAAACTCCCACACCCACGGTGCCGAAGCCCAAAAGCGCTACCTTCATGTTTTCCTCCAAAATGTGTGTCCGTTAAAAAAAGACACTTGTATTTTTGACGGGGACAGTGTATCATAAGGGGGACATAAAAACAAGTCTTTTTTTCGTCAAATTTTTCATTAATGGAGAGCGGCAAAAATGCTTGAAAATTATCTGCTGATTCACAAGAGCATCCTTCCGGAATATTACGAAAAGGTGCTTGAGGCCCGGCGGCTGATCGAGGACGGAAAGGCCAATGAGGTGAGCCAGGCGGTCAAAATGGTGGGCATATCCAGAAGTACCTATTACAAATACAAGGATTTCATCCTGGAGCCCTCGGAGATGACGGTAGGGCACAAGGCAGTGCTGTCCATGATGCTGACCCATGAACCGGGGATTCTCAGCACCGTGCTGAAGCAGCTGTCTGAGGCCGGCGGCAGCGTCCTGACCATCACCCAGAGCCTGCCCATCCACGGCAGGGCCAGCGTTACGCTGAGCCTGGATGTAAGCTCCATGGGCATACGGCTGCCCGAGCTGCTGGAAAAGCTGGAAAAGACCCCGGGCGTGGAAAAACCCAAACTGCTGGCTGTGGAATAGAATAGAGGAGAAAGTTTGAAACATTGTAATTTGAGTACCATCCCAAAAAGGGCGCACAAAAGCAGACCACCTTTCGGTAGCCCAAAAATATGATAATACAGCCTATCCAGGGGCGCTGGGGGTAACGAGATAGCCCTGACGCTGCAAAATGAAGATGGCCTCCTCCACGGATACTGCCCTGCGTTCTGGCGGAGTGTTGTTACACCGGAGATAAAGCTCAGGATTGTATGGTTCATTCTTCTTGAGAATGTTGTAGATGGCAGTAAGCAGCATTCTTGCGATAGCGATAATCGCTTTCTTATGCCCCCTGCGTTTTTTCAAAGAAAGATAACGGTTCTTTATTTCGGGGTGCTTGCTGCTCTTGCAAACAGTAAGGGCACACTGCACCAGCAAAGGCTTGATATAAGCTCCAGCTCTGCTGATTCTGGTAGTTTTCTTCTTTCCTGCGCTCTCATTGTTTTGCGGCGTAAGACCAGCCCAAGAGCAAAGATGCTTTGAGGTTGGGAACACGGACATATCCACACCGATTTCCGCAATGATACCAATTGCGGAATAGGATTGGATACCCGGCACCGTCATAACAAGTTCAAGTTGAGGAAGAAATTTCTGAGCAGTAGAAAGAATCAGCGATTCCAGATTGGCTTTGCAGAGTTCAAGACTATTCATGTGAGAACGGATAATTCGGAGCTTTTCAGCTTGTTCAGCACACATTTCACCATCCACAGCAGCCTGAATCTTCTCAACCGGCGTTTTGATGCGTCTACTGAGATAGGGCGCAACATCAAATGGCTCATTACTTTCCAACAGCCTGTCAGTGATGGCAGATGCAGTTTTCCCAAACACATCTGAAAACACATCATCCAACTTGATGTTGGAAACAGTGAGACAGTTTTGGGCACGATTCTTTTCACCCACAGAATAGTGTGTGAGCTTCCAGCGATAGCGCATGAGATCCCGAAGCTGACGAATATCTGCGGTCGGGATAAAGCTGCCGGAAACCAGTCCGTGCTTGAAGATATCTGCGATCCATTTGGCATCTTTTTCGTCGGTCTTCTTGCCCCGAATTGCTTTCACATATTTGGGGTGAGCAAGAACAATTTGGCAAGAGGATTCCAGTGTGTTGTAAATAGGAATCCAGTATTTACCCGTGGATTCCATGCAAACATCTTTGCAGTTGTTTTCAGCAAGCCAGGAGGCACAACGACGCAGGTCGCCGGTAAAGGTAGAGAAGCGTTTCTTCTTGTAGGTGGTCACACCCTTGTGATCTGTAGTTGCGATACAGGCGACAACAAAGTTTTTGTGGACATCCATTCCACAGCAAATTGGATAAACAATTTTAAGCATAGCACATCCCCTCAAAACAATATTTTGAGGAAACAGGCAGGGACTGGACAC
>JALFOM010000062.1 GCA_022782265.1 Clostridiales bacterium
TGAGAGGCATAGAGCTGGCGGTTCACCTTCTCCTTCAGGGCATAAATGCCCCAATATTGTCCGTTGATGTACAGCACGCAGTATTTGCTGCGTTGGGTCACCACGCTGTCGGTGGTCTGCAGGCACAGGTTCTGGCACAGCTCGTTTCGGATGATGGCGCTGTAATAATCCTGCCCGGCGCGAACAGTCAGGTCAGTAAATTCGGCAACGCCGCCGTCGAACACGTCATAATCCAGCCAGGCGTCCCCATAGGCGCCCCGGAATTTCAGGCTCATGTTCTTTTTGGGCAAAATAAGACTGGTCATGCCGCTCATGGTCACGCCGCAGCCGATGGTAAAGGAGCCGTCTTCTTCATAGAGGGAGACGCTGCCGGGCATCTCCACATGCTTTGTCCCGCTGGAATAGATGCTGTTGAACTGCGTCAGATCATCCATCACGAGGCTGACCACCGGCAGAGTGTGTCCCTCGTTGAGAAAATAACTCAGCGTCAGGACTCGGCTGGGGATCCCGCCCTCCTCCACGGAGATGGCCCGGATGATGGTGGTTTTGTCAATGGTGATGGGCCCGCTGTAGGGCGTGCTGGCCGTCGTTGGTACCTGGCCGTCGGTGGTATAATAGATCGCGCCCTCCGCCGAAAGCTCCACGGTCAGGGCGTCCACATCATCGTAGGTTCCGTCCGGTGTGAGGGTAGCAGGCGCAGCCGAAACCCGGCGGCTTCCTGCTCCGTTGTTATAGCCCGGGGTGGGGCTTGTAAAATAGAAGAAGCCGTTTTCCCCATCCATGCGGCCGTAGCTGCATTCGCAGGGGATGTCCCGCAGATAAGCGCTGTCCGCCACATGGCTGCTGTCGGAAAGGAAGAGCTGTTCCGTGGTGGAGTCCAGCGAAAAGGGGGCACAGGGGTAACGGTCGCCCCGCTGGGCGCCGTCGCTGTCGCAGATGATGAGGAAAACCGCGCCCGGGGCCAGTTCTCTTTCCGGAAGCTGCCACAGCAGGTAATCATCGTCGCTGTCAGACAGGTAATAGTCCGAAAGCTTTACGGTGTCAGAAGAAATATTCCTGATCTCCACCCAGTCCCGGTTTCCCATGTAATTAAGATAGCGGTCCAGGAAATTGGCCACCATGACCTCGTTGATGACCAGAGGCCCTTCCGCAGCAAGGCTCTCCTGCCAGGCGTCGTAGCCCGCCCGGCTGTTTTCAAAGCCCGGGGTGGGGTACAGGGTCGCTTCGGCCTGTCCATCCCCGTTCAGCGCAAGAGCCATATCCGCCTCCCCTAAAGTGCAGGAAAAATCATCCACCGGGTATGCACGGCTGTTGGTCAGACAGACGGTCTCATCCTGAGAGAGGGAAAAGTCGGTGTGCAGCTCTCCCTCCCGGCTGTCCCTCCCGGAGGCAAAGATCAGCAGCCGCCCTCCTGCGGGCAGCGTCACGTCGGGAAAGGCCCAGCCGAGACGGTCCTCCTTGTCGGAGATGTGCCAGCCGTCCAGATCAACATCATGGTCAGAGATATTTTCCAGCTCAATCCAGTCGGAGAAGCCGCCGTAAGCGTCTCTGAGCACACTGCGGTTTTCGGGCATAACCTCGGAGATGCGCAGAGCGTCCGCGTCGCGGCTGATCTCCGCAAGAAAAGCCTCCTGTCCGGAGGCACTGTTTTCATAGCCCGGGCTGGGGGCGTCTGCCGGGGAAAGGCCCTCGTCTGTGCGTATGTATGCACTGTCAGCGGAAAGGGCGCTGAGGTCAAGGCTGTCCGAAAGCTGCTCTCCGGCGTCAAGCAGGGAGATCGTCACCTCACCGGTTTCCGGGAGGGAAAAGTCCGTGCCTTCCGTAAGCCAGAGCACATAATAACCTCCGGCGGGCACAGCCGCGTCCGCAGGAAAACGGTATTCCTCCCCGCCGCTGCCGGAGAGCCGCCAGCCGGCCAGAGAGAGCGTCTCACCGGTGCTGTTATACAATTCAATCCAGCCGCAGTTTTCCCCCTCCGGCGAGTAAACCGGGCCGCCTCCGGCCATCAGTTCGCTGATCCGGATTGCCCCTGTCGCCTGCGGTTGGGATTGGCACCCGCACAAAGCGGTGAGAAGGAAAACGAGCAGGGCCGCAATCAGCTTTTTCATATGGTGTTGCATACAGGGCTCCTCCGCTGACGGAAAGGCTTTTCATACCATAATTCAAATTATTATACACAAAAAAGCGTATCTGTGTCAAATAAAAGCTTCCGCTTACAGACCGTCCGGCCAGCGGTTCAGGGGAGATTGTCCAGGATCCACTGATTTCTCTGCCGCAGCCAGTCCCGGAGAAATTCAAGGTTTTCCTCATAGCTGCTCTCCGGATTTCTCTCCATCTTGCCGTACTTGGTGCCGACCTTCCATCTGGCCTCATCATAGTTATAGTTTGCCTCTATACAATCTTTTGCTGACGCATACAGGCTGTCGATCCTGTTTTGCCCCAGTGCATTGTCGTCGTACAGATTGATGATCCAGGGCTGAAGCTCCTGATAACGTTCGGCAAACACCTGCGCAAACCAATCCGTCTCAAACAGGGGCCTCCACCAAAGTGTTCGGGCAAACCAGCGTTCCGGTTTGTCCACGGTATAGTCCCCGTCTGTATACGCCTTATAGAATTTTATCGAGTAATTGCCGCAGGACAGGTCAAAGTCCCACACGGGGCCGCCATAAATCCGGCCGTCTTTGATATAAAAACGCGTTGAACTGCAGGCCACATCAATATTTTTGAAATACTCGTGTACGATATAGGCGTCAACAAGCGAAGGGAGGTCAAAAAATTTTTCGATCTCCTCCCGCTTGCCGCCAGCAAGCGCCTTTTCCGCTTCGTTGAGGAAGTCCTCCAGGCGTGCCATCTGCTCATCAGAGATGTAATCTATTCCGTCCAGTCCAAAACATATGCCGTAGACCGGCGTATAAAGGCAAACGGAGCAGCTGTATTTCTCAACAGGCTGAAATTCTAAAATGAACTCATCTTCTGCCGGATGAATGTTCACGCGGTCTCTGCCCATCTCAATGGCCTGCGTCAATTGATAACAGCCGAGATATTTCCCATCAAAGACCAAGTCTGCAAAGCGGCTTTCCGGACTGTATTTCAGGCCAATATCCGCGCTGAAATCGAAGACCAGTTTGTTCCGGAGCATGGTCTTGTCAAAAGCGTTGGCAAGCAGCGCCCACTTGCCGGAGCTGCCCATACCCAGAATGTCCGCGTCTTTCGAAAGGATGATATTGAAGGGCTTTTTCAGGGCATAGGAGGTGGAATTACCCCGGATCTTCACCCCGGCATATTCATCAAGCAGGACCAGCTCTCCGTGCTCATCCGTAATGCTTATGGTCATCTGCGTATAGTCCCCGCCCAGCAGCAAAGAGCCTGCTCCGCCGCCTCTGCGCGTCCCAATACAAATAACCGGAACGGAATGTTCCGGCTGTACAGACTCTTTCTCTGTTTCAGCCGCGTATGCTGAAACGCTAAATAAAAGGGCTGAAAGGCAAAAAGTCAAACTTAATATAAACTTTTTCATCATATTCACCTGCTGTAAGTTTACAGATGCTGGTATGATTTGTCAAGTGCAGGAAAGACCTGATTGCATAAACCGGGGCAAGTTGTTATAATCTGATTGTGCAAATAACTGTGAGGTGCAACATGAAAAATATTCTTATGCTCGGTACCGGCGGCACCATCGCCTCGGAGATGACTCCTGAGGGTCTGGCCCCGGAGCTGACCCCGGCGCAGCTTCTGCGCTATGTCCCGGCCATCTCGGACCTCTGCCGTGTGGACTGCCTCTCCCTTTTCAGTATTGACAGCACCAATATCACCCCGGCCCACTGGTGTGCCATTGCCCGGGCCCTGGAGGAAAATTATGACCGCTACGACGGCTTTGTCATCAGCCACGGCACCGACACCATGGCCTATACCGCCGCGGCCCTGTCCTATCTGGTGCAGGGGGCCAAAAAGCCCATCATGCTCACCGGGGCGCAAAAGCCCATAAACTACGATTCCACGGATTCCAAGCTGAATCTGATGGACGCTTTTGTCTGCGCCTGCGCGGAGGAGCTGCACGGGGTAAACATCGTGTTCAGCGGCAGGGTCATCCTGGGCACCCGGGCCAGAAAGACCTGTTCCAAGAGCTTCGCCGCCTTTTCCAGCATCAACTACCCGGACGTGGGCATTCTCCACGACCACCTGCTCATGCCCTATATCGAGGGCGCCTATTCAGATCAGCCGGAATTTTTCACCCGCCTGAATTCCCGGGTTGGGCTGATCAAGATGATCCCTGGCACGGATTTTGAACTGCTGGAATTTATGCTGGAACGGAAGGACGCCCTGATTATCGAATGCTTCGGCGTAGGCGGCCTGCCCTCCTACAGCGACGACCAGCTTTTTGACACCGTGCGCCGCTACACAGACAGGGGTAAATTCATCGTCGCCACCACGCAGGTGCAGAATGAGGGCTCGGACCTGTCGGTCTACAGCGTGGGGCACCGGCTGAAGGGCAACCGGAACGTGCTGGAGGCCTATGACATGACCACAGAGGCCGCCCTTGCCAAAATGATGTGGATACTGGACAGGACAAAGGAGCCGGAGGAAGTCAGCCGCCTGTTTTACACGCCGGTGGCCCACGACATTCTTTACCGGGGCTAAGCCATGGAGACAGTAATCGTGATCGGAGGCGGAGCCTCCGGGATGATGGCGGCCCTGACCGCCGCCGAGGATAAAAACAACAAAGTGATTCTGCTGGAGCGGCAGCAGCGGGTGGGCAGAAAGCTGCTGGCCACCGGCAACGGCCGCTGCAACCTGACCAACACCGGGGCCACGGCGGAGAATTACCACGGCGACGACCCGGATTTTGTCAGGCCCGCTCTGGAAAAATTCCCGCCGGAAGCGGCCCTGGGCTTTTTCGGCGGACTGGGCCTGCTCACCGTGGAAGAGTACGGCGGCCGGGTCTATCCCCTCTCCAACTCCGCCAACAGCGTGGTGGATGTCCTGCGCTTTGCCCTGGACCGGGCGGGCGTGGAGCTGCGCTCCGCCTGTCCCGCCCGGGAGATTTTTCGCAGGGACGGGGGCTATCTGGTGCGCACGGACGAAGGTGAGCTTTTCGCCCACAAGCTCATCGTGGCCTGCGGCGGCGCCGCCGGGGCAAAGCTGGGCGGCGTCATGGACGGCTATGCGCTTTTAACCCCTCTGGGCCACAAGCGCACAAAGCTGTACCCGGCCCTGGTCCAGCTCATTACGGACCCGGAATACCCCAGAAGTCTGAAGGGTGTGCGGGCCGAGGTGAAAATGGGCCTGTACCGGGACGGAGAGAAAGTCAGCGAAAGCCGGGGAGAGCTTCAGTTTACGGATAACGGCGTCTCCGGCCCGGCGGCTTTTGATCTGTCCAGAGCCGCCGCTGAGGGCGGCGGAGAGCTGCGGATCGACTTTCTCCGGGACTACGGGCCAGCCCATGTGCTGGATCTGCTGCGCTATCGCCGGGAGCGCTTTCCCGCCCTCCCCTGCGGCGAGCTGTTCACCGGCATGCTCCACAACCGGCTGGGCCGGATGCTGGTCAAATACAGCGGGCTGAACGCGGCAGCTCCGCTGGAAAATCTCAGCGCCCAGGAGCTGGAAAGAGCGGCGGCAGCCTGCAAGGACTTTCGCCTGACGCTCCGGGGCACCGAGGGCTTCGACAGCGCCCAGGTCACCGCCGGGGGCATTAGGACCACAGGCTTTAATCCCGAGACACTGGAGAGCTGGTTCATGCCCGGCCTCTTTGTGTGCGGCGAGCTGCTGGACGTGGACGGCGACTGCGGAGGCTACAATCTCCAGTGGGCCTGGGCCAGCGGCCGGCTGGCAGGGAGGCTGGGAAAATGATCCTTGTGCGAAATGTAAGGCTCCTTCCCGGTGAGCCGCCGGAAAAGCTGAAAAGCCTTGCCGCAAAAAAACTGCGGATAAAAGAAACTGAGATTACCGGGCTTCATCTCACCAAGCGTTCGCTGGACGCCCGGAAAAAGAACGACATCCATTATGTCTGCGCCTGCGCCGTAAAGGTGAGCGGAGACGAAGAAAAAATCATCGCCAGGGCAAAAAGCCCTGACGTGAGCAAATACGAAAAGATTGAATACGCTATCCCCCGGGTAGAGCCGCCGGTGCTTCGTCCGGTGGTGGTGGGTTTTGGCCCGGCGGGGATGTTCGCCGCGTTGGTACTGGCCAGGGCAGGCGCCCGGCCCATCGTCATCGAGCGAGGGCAGGACGCCCTCAGCCGCAAGGCGGCGGTGGACAGGCTCCGCTCGGTTGGTGAGCTGGACCCGGAGAGTAATGTGCAGTTCGGCGAGGGAGGAGCCGGTACCTTTTCCGACGGGAAGCTGAATACCGGCACCCACGACAAGCGCATGGGCTGGATGCTCTCCCAGTTTGTCGCCCACGGCGCGCCGGAAAACATTCTGTATGACGCGAAGCCCCACATCGGCACCGACATTCTCATTGACGTGGTGCAGAACATCCGCCGCAGCGTGATTTCTCTGGGCGGGGAAGTGCGCTTTGAAAACCGCCTGGAGCATCTTATTATAGAAGAAGGCCGGCTGACCGGGGCGGAGATCCGGGACAGAAACGGCGTTTACACCCTGCCCTGCCACAGGCTGATATTGGCCATCGGCCACTCCGCCAGGGACACCTTTGAACATCTTCACGCCCAGGGTGTGCCCATGGAGCAAAAGCCTTTTTCCATGGGCGTGCGCATTGAGCACCGGCAGGCGGACATCGACCTTGCCCAGTACGGAAGAGCGCGGGAAGAGCTGCCTGCGGCGGATTACTCTCTGAATGTCCATCTGCCCGACGGGAAAAGCGCCTATACCTTCTGCATGTGTCCCGGCGGGGAGGTGTTTGCCGCCGCCTCGGAGGAGGGTGGCGTGTGCACCAACGGCATGAGCTATTCCGCCCGGGACGGGGAGAACGCCAACGCCGCCCTGCTGGTCACGCTCCATACGGAGGATTTCCCAGACAGCGGCGTACTCTCCGGCATGGTCTGGCAGCGGCAGATCGAGCAGGCGGCCTACGCATACGGCGGCGGGAACTATCTGGCTCCGGCTCAGCTTGCGGGGGATTTTCTGGCCCACAGGCCCAGTACAGGGCCGGGGGAGGTCAAGCCCAGCTACCGCCCCGGCGTGGTCTGGGGCGAGCTGCGCCAGGTATTGCCGGAACGGATAACGGAGGTTCTGGAGCGGGCGCTGCCGGAGCTGGGGAAAAAGCTGAAAGGCTTTGATTCCCCCGACGCCGTACTGACCGCGCCGGAGACCCGCTCCTCTTCTCCTGTGCGCATTCTGAGAGGCGCTGATCTGTCCTCGTCTGTCGCCGGATTGTACCCCTGCGGAGAAGGCGCAGGCTACGCCGGAGGCATCTCCTCCGCCGCCGTGGACGGTATGCGCTGTGCCGAGGCGGTGCTTGCCGGTCTGGCCGCAGCGGACGAATAATAGCGAATATGAAAAAGTGACTGAAATGTTTCACTTCAGTCACTTTTTTACGTATTTTTCAATGAAGTTGTCCAGCTTGGCCGCGTATTCCTCCGGGGATACATACATGCTCTCCACATGCCGGGCCTCCGGGACCCAGAGGAAATCCTTCTCCGACGGGCACAGCCCGTACAGCGCCTGGCCAACATCGGCAGGCACGGTATGGTCCTCCATGCCGTGGACAAAAAGGACAGGCGTATGGCAGCGGGCCAGATTGGGGCGCACATCGGTATCCCTCAGGCTGTAGCCAGCCGTCAGGCGGTTAATCGCCCGCAGGGGCTGGACCATAAAATGAATGCGCTTGTTCAGCAGGCTGCCCACATTCATGAAGCCGCTGTCCGACACGATGAAGCGCACGTTTCCCGGCACCCGGTCGCTCATCTTCAGAACCGTTGCGCCGCCCATGGAAAAGCCGTGCAGGACGATCTGCACATCCGCGCCGAAGCGCTCCGTCAGGACCTCCAGCCATTTCAGGCAGTCCCGGCTCTCATAGACGTCATAGCCGATCAGCTTTCCGCCGCTCTCGCCGGAGGCGGTGTGGTCACAGCAGAACAGGTCAAAGCCACGGCTGTGGTAGTAGTCCATGAACATACCCGCCGCTTCCGCGTGGTCCGAGCGGTAGCCATGAACAAGGAAGGCGATCTTCCCCGAAGGCTTTTCTCCGCAGGGGAGATAAAAGCCGCACAGCTCCTCGCCCCTGTCCGAGCGGATGCATATCCGTTCCTGAGGCGCAGAGCGCAGCCGCTCCGCCGCTTCGTCCCTGTACAGGGTAAAATCGCGCACATGATTTTTGTTGTTGGAAAACAGATTAAACAAAGGGGAACCGCTCCGGCAGAAAACATAGCGGTACAGCTCCCCCGTCAGTACGGCAGCCGCTGATGCCGCCGCGATCAGGGTCTTTTTCTTCATTTTATTTCACCATGAACATTATATCCGTTTTTCGCTGTCTTCTGCGGCAGCCCGGTAAAATTCAAGAAAAAACTCATACATGGGCATAAGCTCTGAATAGGCGTCGGCCAGGGTCCGGGGAAGGCTGCTTTCAAAAAGCTCCCCACCGAAGTCTTTACAGCGCTCCATTCCTATACGCTTACGGTTGTACCAGCGGTTGACGATCTCGCCCCGGTCGCCTTTGGGCCGCTTGTACTCCTCGCCATAGATCCGGAATCCTGCTTTCTCCACCGCGGTGGCCAACCGTTCAAAGCGGGCGGGGTTCGCGTCCACCTGGCGGCGGAAAACCTCCATCTGGCCGGGGCTTGCGCCGTAAAAGCCCATGCCGTAGCTGTAGTCTGCGGCGCCGATCTCAAACCAGAACATGGGTCCTTCCCCCTGTATCTCCCCGCTTTTCAGGGAGAACCACAGGTGATCCTTGTAAGGCCCACGGCCAAACAGCCTCCGGGCGTCCCGGTAGATCCGGGCCACATGGAGCTTCAGCCCCATGTCCGGATAATTTTCTTTCATGATTTCATAGGTGTCCGCTGCCAGCGCCTTGAAGGGCTGGTTCAGGACTTTTTCAAATTCATCCTTGTGCGCCAAAAACCAGGGTCGCTCATTATTGAAGGACAGCTCCCATAAAAAGTCGCTGGTCTGCTTCGTAAAGCCGTTAAACATAAAAATAACCGTTTCTTTCTTGATGGTAATTTAAACATTATATCATTATAAAAATGTAGATTCAATGAATTTATTCTGTTTTCAGTGGATAAGCAGCAAAATTTAAATTAAATTTAACAAAACATTGACAAAGATTTTATATCAGCATATAATGCTGACAGGTTTTACAAGGAGAAAAACCTTCCTGTAAATTCAAATAATTGGAGGAGAGAAAATGAAAAAGCTTTTTGCCCTTATCCTCGCGCTTTGCATGGTATTTGCCCTTTGCGCCTGCGGCCAGACTGCCGCCCCTGCCGAGAGCGCCGCTCCCGCTGAGAGTGAAGCCCCCGCAGAAGAGAGCGCCGCTCCCGAAGCCACCGGCTGGGCTCCCGACGGTCCTGTAACCCTGGTCGTCGCCTACAAGGCCGGCAACGGCACCGACGTTACCGCCCGTATCCTGGCCCAGTACGCCGAGAAGTATGTTGGCCAGACCATCGTGGTTGAGAACGTTGACGGCGGTTCCGGCTCCATCGGCTGGTCCCAGATTGCCGCAGCCGAGCCCGACGGCATGACCATCGGCTTTATGAACCTGCCCAACTTCAACAGCTCCATCGTCAAGGGCCTTGGCACCTACACCACCGAGGACTTTGCCGCCATCTGCAACCACGTCACCGAGACCTCTCTGGTTCTGGTCCGCGCTGACGACGACCGCTTCGCCACCATCGAAGATCTGGTCGCTTACGCCAAGGAGAACAACACTGTCGCCTCCACCAACGGCGCACAGGCCTCCAACCATATCGGCGCGCAGGCCTTTGCCAACTCCGCCGGCTTCAAGTACACCGACCTGCCCCAGGGCAACACCGCCGACGAGCTGACCTCCCTGCTGGGCGGCGAGGCTGACTGGTGCGTAGCCAAGGTGGCCGACATTGCCGGCCGCACCGACGTCCGCGCTCTGGCTTCCTTCTCCACCGAACGTCTGGCCGAGATGCCCGACGTCCCCACGCTGGGCGAGAAGGGCTTCTATGACCAGTGGCTGGGTTCCTCCCGCTGCGTTGTGGCTCCCGCCGGCGTCTCCGACGAGGTCATTGCCTTCTACGAAGAGGCCTTCCGTCTTACCATGGAAGATCCCGAGTATCTGGAAGCTGCCGCAAGCTTTGCCACCGATTACAAGAACGCCGCTGACACCGCTGCTCTGATCCAGCAGCAGCAGGAGTTCACCGAAGGCCTTGCCGAGGGTTTCTGGTACGAATAAGCCGAAATAACAATAAGAGGGGCAGGATTCCCTGCCCCTTTTTCCCATTTCCCAATTCTTTTCGCTAAGGAGGGATATCCCTTGAAAATGAAAAAGACAGACATTGGCGTTGTGGTCTTCATGTACGCCGTCTGCGCCTTCTTTTATGCCTACAGCTCCACGCTCAGCGACAACAGCAAAACTTACCCTCTCTTTACCATCACTCTGCTTTTCGGCCTGACCACGCTGTATCTGATCCAGATGATCCTGGCCGCCCGCAAGTTCGGTGTGGAGAGCGGCGCGGACAAGGTCTTTGCCGGCTTCAAGCCTCTGCAGTTTGCTCTTTCTCTGGTGCTGACCATCGCCTATTTCTTTATGGTGAAATATCTGGGCTTCTTCACTGCAACCACAATCTTCATGATCGCATCCTTTATCTATCTCAAGGTTCCCGTGCTCCACTCCGTCATCGCCCTTGTGGCCTTGAACCTGCTCATTTACCTTGCTTTCGTTCAGTTTCTCGGTGTGCGTCTGCCCACCGGACTGCTTATTTAAGGAGGGCTTGACTTATGCTTGAAACTTTACAGCTTATGGGTCAGGGCTTTATCAGCGCCCTCACATGGATGAATCTTTTGGCTATGGCCGGCGGCGTGGCGCTGGGCATCATCATCGGCTGCCTGCCCGGTCTGTCGGCGGCAATGGGCGTTGCGCTGATGCTGCCGCTGACCTTCTCCATGCCCGCGGACACCGGATTGATCGTTCTGGGCGCCATCTACTGCGGCGCCATCTTCGGCGGCTCCATTTCCGCCATTCTGATTCACACCCCCGGCACCCCTGCTTCCGCCGCCACCGCCATAGAGGGCTACCAGATGACCCTTCAGGGCAAGGCCGGCAAGGCCCTGGCCACCGCCTGCTGGAGCTCCTTCTGGGGCGGCCTTCTCAGCTGCATTTCCCTGTACTTCTTCGCCCCGCTGCTGGCCCAGCTGGCGCTGAAGTTCATGTCCGCCGAAAAGTTCTGGCTGGGTATCTTCGGTCTGACCATCATCGCCGGCGTTTCCAGCAAGTCCATTGTCAAGGGCCTGATGTCCGGCGCTCTGGGTCTGATCATCTCCACCATCGGCCTTGACCCCATCGACGGCACCAAGCGCTTTATGTTCGGCCAGGCCTTCCTGGCAGAGGGCGTCAACACCACCTGCGCCCTGATCGGTCTGTTCTCCATGTCCCAGGTCTTTATTCTGGCGGAGAAGGAGATCAAGGCCCGGGCCAAAGCGGCCAAATTCACCGACAAGATCACGCTGACCAGGGACGAGCGGAAAAAGATCCGTCCCACCATCATCCGCTCCTGGATTATGGGCAATATTATCGGTATTCTGCCCGGCGCCGGCGCGTCCATTGCCTGCTTTTTGGGCTATAACAGCGCAAAGCAGTTCTCCAAGACCAAGGAGGAATTCGGTCACGGCGCTATTGAAGGCGTGGCCGGCTCTGAGGCCGCCAACAACGCCGTTACCGGCGGCTCCCTGATCCCCATGCTGACTCTGGGCATCCCCGGCGAGTCTGTCACCGCCGTGCTCATGGGCGGCCTGATCATTCAGGGTCTGACGCCGGGCCCCGAGCTCTTTACCAAGCACGCCGCCATGACCTATACCTTCTTTGCCGGTTTTGTTCTGGTGCAGTTTTTCATGCTGGCCATCGGCACCCTGGGCTGCCGCGGCTTTGCCCAGATCTCCCGCCTGTCCGACGCGATTCTGATCCCCTGTGTCACCGTGCTCTGCGTCATCGGCTCCTATGCCATCCACCGCAACATGAGCGACGTGGTGGTGATGATCATCTTCGGCGTGCTGGGCTATCTGATGCGCAAGTTTGACCTGAACACTGCAGCGGTGGTTCTGGCCCTGATCCTGGGGCCCATCAGCGAAAAAGGCCTGCGCGGCGCTCTTCGCGTCAGCGACGGCGACATCGGCTGTCTGTTCCAGTCTCCTGTCAGCTGGGTGCTCATCGTCCTCAGCATCGTCGGCATCTTCTCTCCCTTTATCATGGACAGATTCGAGCGCAAGGTCGCCGGAGACGAGAACGTGGACCAGGCCGTCCAGGACGAAACCCTCTCCTGATCTGCTTCTGCCGTCAAGAAAAGTTTTCCCGGAACATTTTCTGTTCCGGGATTTTTTATATTGTGGATAGTGCATAAAAAACAGCGTCGAAATTTGGCTTGCCTAAAAATGCCTGTACCGTTATAATATATGCGGGTTTGAATGCCCTATTTTGACTGCGTGTGCAGCTCTCCATATTCTTAGCTGTACACAGCTTTAACAAGGAGGAGTATGAACATCCCCTGACTCGGGGTGCGGCAGTGTGGAGACCTGTCGTAATGCGGGAGGCATTGCCCCTGCGAGGTCACTCAGGCGGAGGCCGTTTGACCGGAGTCGGAAAGCATGGCAACTGTAACACTGAAAAACGTCAAGAAGATCTATCCGTTCGTCAGCGGAGAGGGCAAGAAGAAAAAGAAGAAAAAGGACGAGCCTGAAGAGAAGAAGGTCAACCTTCAGATCACCGATCAGGGCGTCGTCGCCGTTCAGGAGTTCAACCTGGACATCGCGGACAAGGAATTCATCGTTCTGGTCGGACCTTCCGGCTGCGGCAAGTCCACCACCCTGCGTATGATCGCCGGCCTGGAGGAGATCTCCGACGGTGAGCTGTACATCGACGGCAAGCTGATGAACGACGTGGCTCCCAAAGACCGCGACATCGCCATGGTCTTCCAGAACTACGCTCTCTACCCCCACATGACCGTTTATGAAAACATGGCTTTCTCTCTGAAGCTGCGCAAGGAGAAGAAGGATGTTATCGACAAGAAGGTCCGCGAGGCCGCAGAGATCCTGGACATCACCCAGTACCTGGACCGCAAGCCCAAGGCTCTGTCCGGCGGCCAGAGACAGCGTGTGGCCATCGGCCGCGCTATCGTCCGTGACCCTGCCGTCTTCCTTATGGACGAGCCTCTGTCCAACCTGGACGCAAAGCTCCGTAACCAGATGCGCGCCGAGATCATCAAGCTGCGCGAACGTATCAATACAACCTTTATCTATGTTACCCACGACCAGACCGAGGCTATGACGCTGGGCGACCGTATCGTCATCATGCGCGACGGCTACATCCAGCAGATCGGCACACCTCAGGAAGTGTTCAATAACCCCCGCAACCTGTTCGTCGCCGGCTTCATCGGCACGCCGCAGATGAACTTCTTTGACGCCAGGCTCACCAAGGAGCAGGGCAAGTACTTCGTGGAGCTGGGCGGCGCCAAGGTCGAGCTCTGCGAGGAGAAGCAGGCGCGTCTGGCCGCCAACAATGTGGAGCCTCAGGAAGTCACTCTGGGCGTTCGTCCCGAGCACACCATCCTGGGCGACACCGGCATTGTGGCCAAGGTCGACGTTTCCGAGATGATGGGCTCCTCCGTCCACCTGCACGTCACCGCAGAGGGCAGAGACGTGATCATCATCGTCCCCACGCTGGAGATGAAGGGCAACTACGGCATCGGCGATACCGTGCACTTCAGCTTCGAGGGCAATGTGGCTCACGTCTTCAGCAAGGAGACCGAGCGCAACCTGGAGTGGTAATTACAAGCTTAAAGCCTCCGTGTCTTTTGACACGGAGGCTCAGACTGTAGACAAACCCGCTTTTGGCTTGGTCCAAAAGCGGGTTTGTCTACAGTCTGAGACAGTGAGGTAACACTGTCTGGCACTTATCAAAAAAGGTTATAATTTTTGGGGATTATTCGTAATTCCAAGCAGATAATCTACGGAAACCTGATAAAGCGAAGATAGTTTTATCAACACATCCGTGGGAATATCCCTTTGACCAAGTTCGTAATTGCTGTATACTTGCTGCGAGCAATTAAGGTAGGCCGCAAGTTCCCTCTGTCTCATATCATGATCTTCCCTTAAATCCCTTATACGCGGGTACAAGCAGCCACCCCCCTTACGGCAGGATGATACCATACCGCAAAATAGCGAATATGAATGGAAAAACATTTCTATCGGCTCAGACAATTTTACCACGGGATGGAGACCGGACTGGTGTAAAGAGCCGCCCATGGATAAATACAGAGTAACAGAGGTTAAATTTTTCTTCAATGCTACGCATCCATGGGGGAATTAAGCGTCGCTGCTCAGGAAAGAAATGGCCGAACATTCAACGTGCAATTAAAAATGAGCATATTGTTGTGAAAAGCACCAGACCGGCCTGAAAAGCCTCTCAGGTGCTTTTTTCGTAAAATGGCGTTAAAAGTTCTCCCTCGGTTCTATTCTTTCAAAAACCTTTACTTGTACTTTCCTGCGTCGATGCACTTTGTCAGAAATTTATAAATCTTCCCCCGGCAGGCGGCGGCTTCTTATCCATGCCGACAAAGTGGAAAAAGGGGCTTGCAATTTTCCCGCCCATAACCTATAATCCACATGAAAAGGGATTTTTAAGGATCGGTACAGAGAGACCGGCAAAATCACTCATATAGCGCAGGCACGAACTGTGCCTGGCGTTCTGCGTGTCTTGCCGCTGCTGTGCCGGCAGGACTTTTTTGTTGCCGGAAGGAGGTTTTCCTTTGAAGCTGAAAGCGCAGATTATGGACGAGGCCGCACTGAACCGGGCCCTCATGCGCATCTCCCATGAGATCGCGGAAAAGAACAAGGGCGTGGAAAACCTGCTTCTTGTGGGCATCCGCCGCCGGGGAGAGCCGATTGCCCGGCGGATTCAGGCCAATATCCAGAAGATCGAAAATGTTGAGGTGCCCTGCGGCAGCATCGACATCCGCTTTTACCGGGACGACCTGACCGCTCTGGCCGATTCGCCCCAGGTGCAGCGCACCGAGCTGCCCTTTGACGTGACGGACCGGGATGTGGTGCTTACGGACGACGTACTCTACACCGGGCGCACCGCCCGCGCCGCCATTGAGGCTGTGTTCAGCTGCGGGCGCCCCCGTAGCATACAGTTTGCCGTTCTGGTGGACCGGGGCCACAGGGAGCTGCCCATCCGGGCAGACTATGTGGGTAAGAACATCCCCACCTCCCGCAGTGAGCTGGTTGAGGTCAGGCTTCCGGAATTCGACGGGGAGACCGGCGTTTTCCTGATGGATCTGACGACCTGATTTTGCGCAGTCCAAAATTTCATATAAAAAGAGAGGTACTCAAAAATGGGAAAAGAAAAGAAGCCTTCCATTGACGGGCCTGTTTACGACGCCCGCACTCTTGGCACCCCCAAGATGCTGGTTCTGGGCCTTCAGCACATGTTCGCCATGTTCGGCGCCACCGTTCTGGTCCCGGCCCTCACCGGTCTGGACGTAGCCACCACGCTGCTCTTCGCGGGTCTGGGTACGCTGCTGTTCCACCTTCTCACCAAGCGTCAGGTTCCCGCTTTCCTGGGTTCATCTTTTGCTTATCTTGCCGGTTACTGGGCAATCGCCCCCAACGGCGAGGCTAACCTGCTGCCTTACGCCTGCTTTGCCGTGGCGGTTTCCGGCCTGATGTATGTCATTCTGGCCGGCGTCATCAAGACCGTGGGCGTCAACAAGGTCATGCGCTTCTTCCCGCCCATCGTCACCGGTCCCATCATCATCGCCATCGGCCTGATCCTTTCCTCTTCCGCCATCAATAACTGCAGCGCCAACTGGCTGGTGGCCATCGTCGCCATCATTGTGGTCATCGTCTGCAACATGTGGGGCAAGGGCATGATCAAGATCATCCCCATCCTCATCGGCGTTGTAGTCTCCTACCTGGTCTCCATGATCGTTGATCCCGCCTCCCGCGCCGCTGTTGCCCAGACTGTGGCTGCCGCCGACTGGATTGGCATCCCCGTACACAAGGACGCCACCGTCTTCGGCCTTTTCGCCAACGGCGTTGACACCGGGATGCTCATCACCGCCTGCATCACCATCGTCCCCCTGGCCATTGCCACTATGATGGAGCACATCGGCGATATCTGCGCCATCTCCTCCACCGTCAACAAGAACTTCCTGGTGGAGCCGGGCCTGCACCGCACACTGCTGGGTGACGGCCTTGCCACCGCTCTGGCCTCCCTGTTCGGCGCTCCCGCAAACACCACCTACGGCGAGAACACCGGCGTTCTGGCTCTCTCCAAGGTCTATGATCCCCGGGTCATCCGCATCGCCGCGGCCTTCGCCATTATCCTCAGCTTCTGCCCCAAGTTCGCCGCTCTCATCACCGCCATGCCCGCTGCCACCATCGGCGGCGTGTCCCTGGTGCTCTACGGTATGATCTCCGCTGTGGGCGTGCGCAACGTGGTCGAGAACAAGGTGGACTTCACCAACACCCGCAACGTGGTTATCGCCGCGCTGATTCTGGTGCTGTCTCTGGGCATCGCCAACAGCTCCGCCGGCGCTGTGCATATCGGTTCCGTCAGCCTGTCCGGCCTGGCTGTGGCCTCCATCGTCGGCATCGTCCTCAACGCAATTCTCCCCGGCAAGGACTACGAGTTCAAGCAGGAGAGCGAAGGCTCCACCTCCGTTAACTTCAAGGTCTGATACGTTTCCTGATAAAGATCGTAAACAAAAGCAGATGCGGAAATCCGCATCTGCTTTTGCTATAACCTGTTATCGGCTCCCTCTTTCAGGAGAGCTGTTTTTTCGTATTTATCGTTCTTCCCGGAAATAGGCCAGGCCCAGAGAGGCCGGGGGCTGATCCTCCCGCTTGTTTCTCATGCTGGTGGCCACCAGAACGATCAGCGTCACCACATAGGGCAGCATCTTGTAAAGCTCCTTTACCGCCAGGTTGGTGCCGGTGGGGATGAACAGGTAGAGGATATACAATCCGCCGAAGAGGATGGAGGCCAGAACACCCACATTGGGCCGCCAGATGGTGAAGATCACCAGGGCGATGGCCAGCCAGCCACGGTCGCCGAAGGCGTCGTTTGACCAGACGCCGCAGGCGTAGTCCATGACGTAGTACAGTCCGCCCAGGCCCGCGACCATGCTGCCGGCGCAGGTGGCCACATATTTATAGCGGTTCACGTTGATGCCGGCGGCGTCGGCGGTGTTGGGGCTTTCGCCCACGGCCCGCAGATGCAGGCCCACCCGGGTGTGGCGGAGAATATAGGCGGCCACAAAGGCGATGATAATGGCCGCGTAGGCCAGGAAGCCATAGGAAAGGAAAATCTTGCCGAACCAGCCCAGCTTGTTGGCAAAGGGCAGGGAGCGGCTGAAATAGGCGCTGGTGGCAGAGAGGGCAATGGAGGGCACCTCGCTGCCGGTGAGCTTGATGAGAGAGCCGCCGAAGAAGTTGCCGAAGCCCACGCCAAAGGTGGTCAGCGCAAGGCCGGTGACGTTCTGGTTGGCCCGCAGGGTGACGGTAAGGAAGCAGTACAGCAGACCCATCAGCAGAGAGCCCAGCAGAGAGGCGCACAGGGGGATGCCGATGGCAAGCACGCCGTTCATAGCCTCCGCCGAGGGGACAGACTGCTCATACAGAAACGCGCCGATGACGCCGCTGATGGCGCCCACATACATGACGCCGGGGATGCCCAGGTTCAGGTTGCCGGACTTTTCCGTCAGCGTCTCGCCGGTGCTGCCCAGAAGGAGGGGAATGCTCTGTACCACAGCTCTGGGGATAAAGGATACAAAATCAAACATTTGCCTTGCCCTCCTTTCTGGCGCTCTTGCGGAAGCTGATCTTATAGGAGATAAAGAATTCGCATCCGATGATGAAAAACAGGATGATGCCGGTGAGAATGTCAGCGAAGGACTGGTTCAGGCCGAACACCGTGGAGATCTCGCCGGCGCCCCGGCCCAGGAACACCAGAAGGAAGCTGGTGAAGATCATAAAGATGGGGTTGAATTTGGCCAGCCAGGAGACCATGACCGCCGTGAAGCCCCGCCCGTCGGCGATGGTGGTGGTGATGGTGTGGTCCGTGCCGCCCACCAGCAGCAGCCCCGCGATACCGCAGACCGCGCCGGAGAGAAGCATGGTGCGGATAATGACCTTTTCCACCTTGATGCCCACATAGCGGGCCGTGCGCTCGCTCTCGCCCACCACGGCGATCTCATAACCGTGCTTGCTGTAATTGAGATAAACATACATCAAAATGGTCAGGGCAGCCACGATGAGGATGTTCAGCAGATATTTGTAATCGCCGATCTGGGGCAGCCAGCCCGCCTCGGTGGACTGGTTGATGATGCCGATCTTGCCCGCGCCCTTGGGCACCTCCCAAAGGATGACAAAGAAGGCTACCAGCTGGGTGGCCACATAGTTCATCATCAGGGTAAACAGGGTCTCGTTGGTGTTCCATTTTGCTTTGAAAATGGCGGGGATAAGGGCCCAGACGGCGCCTGCCGCAATGCTGGCCACCACCATGGTGCAGATAAGCAGCCAGTTGGGCAGCTTGTCGCCCAGGCAGATCATGCAGGCCGCCGTGGCAAGGCCGCCGATGAGCACCTGGCCCTCGCCGCCGATGTTCCAGAAGCGCATTTTGAACGCCGGTGTCACGGCAAGGGAGACGCAGAGCAGTATGGCAATGTTCTGCAACAGGATCCAGATCTTTCTGGTGGTGCCGAAAGCGCCCTTGATCATGGTGGCGTAAATTTGTATGGGGTTTTCGCCGGTGAGCAGGGTGGTGACCAGCGCGCAGGCCAGCAGCGCCAGAACAATGGCCGCCGCCCGGATGCCCCAGGCGCAGTACCAGGGCAGTGCGCCCCGTTTGACGATATGGACAAGAGGTCCCTGATTTTGCTTATTCATCGGCTTTGTTCCCTCCAAGACGAGTCATCATCATGCCCACGTCCCGCTTCTGCGCGCCGCGGCCTTCCACGATACCGCTGACCTTGCCGCCGCAGAGCACCAGGATCCGGTCCGCCAACTCCAGCAGCACGTCCAGGTCCTCGCCCACATAGATCACGGCCACACCGGCGGCTTTCTGCCGGTTGATCAGGTCATAAATGGTGTAAGAGGAGTTGATGTCCAGACCGCGCACCGCGTAGGCGGTAAGCAGCACGGTGGGGGCAGAGGAGATCTCGCGGCCCACCAGCACCTTCTGTACGTTGCCGCCGGAGAGCTTGCGCACCTGGGTGGAGATGCCCGGTGTGTTCACATCCAGCTCTTTTACCACCGACTCTGCCAGTTTTCTGGGGGATTTCCGGTCGGTAAAGAAGGAGTGGCCCCGGCGGAAGGAGCGGAGCATCATGTTGTCTGCCAGGTCCATATTGGCCACAAGGCCCATGCCCAGCCGGTCCTCGGGCACAAAGGACAGCGCCACGCCCATCTCGGCAATGTGCAGCGGGTCTTTGCCCAGAAGCTCTTCCCGCTCTCCGTTATCCTCCACATAGCAGATGCTGCCGGACTCCACAGGCTGCAAACCGGCGATGGCCTCCAGCAGCTCCTTCTGTCCGCAGCCGGAAATGCCGGCAATGCCCAGAATCTCTCCGCTGTTGGCGGTAAAGGAGATGTCGTCCAGCTTCAGCACCCCGTCGACGCTGCGCACCGTCAGGTTTTTCACCTCAATACGGGGCTTGGGGTCAACGGGCTCCGGCCGTTCAATATTCAGCGTGACGGAATGGCCCACCATCATGTTGGTCATTTCCTGGGCGTTGGTGGACTTGGTGGGCATGTCGCCGATAAACTGCCCGTGGCGCAAAATCGCCACCCGGTCGGACAGCTCCTCCACCTCGTGCATCTTGTGGGTGATGATCACAATGGCCTTGCCGTCGTCCCGCATGTTGCGCAGCACGGCAAAGAGCTTGTCCGTCTCCTGGGGAGTGAGAACGGCGGTGGGCTCGTCCAGAATCAGGATGTCCGCGCCCCGGTACAGCACCTTGATGATCTCCACCGTCTGCTTCTGGGAGACAGACATGTCATAAATCTTCTGGTCCGGGTCCACCTCAAAGCCGTACTGATCGCAGATGGCCCGGATTTTCGCGGCGGCGGCCTTCAGATCCAGCTTTCCCTTCTCCTTCAGACCCAGAACGACATTTTCCGTGGCGGTGAGCACGTCCACCAGCTTGAAGTGCTGGTGCACCATGCCGATACCCAGATCATAGGCGTCCTTGGGGGAGCGTATGACCACTTCCTTGCCGTCGATGCTGATCTCGCCCTCGTCCGGGAAATAGATGCCGGAGAGCATATTCATCAGCGTGGTCTTGCCGCTGCCGTTTTCGCCCAGCAGCGCCAGGATCTCTCCCCTGTAAATGTCCAGCCATACCTTGTCGTTGGCTACCACAGAGCCAAAGGTCTTGGTAATGTTCCGCATTTTCACCGCGGCGGTTTTGTTATCCAAGGACTTCACTCTCCCCTGTAATAATAAGCTGAAAAGCATAATACTGCAAAGGGCAGCGCGGCGGCGGATGTCACTGCGCTGCCCTTTACAGCAGTAATCGCAAGCTCAGGGAAGTCCCGGCAATGCCGGGACTTCCATAAACAAGATCAAATCAGAATGCGGTATCCAGCAGGGAAATGCCGTCGATCTGCACGTCGAAGTAAGGAGCAGAGCGGACCTCGGACTCGTGGAAGTAGCCGTCGGAAACGACCTCGGTGTCGGGCGTGTAGGCGGGATCGGTGTCAACGTCGGCCATGTAGCTTTCCAGCGCCGCGCCGCCAACGGTGAAGGTGCTGATGTCAAAGACGTGGAGGCTGCCGTCGGCCAGAGCGGCCTTGGCTTCCTCGATAGCCTCGACGGTGCCGGCGGCTGCAGCCTGCTCGTTGACCTCGGTCAGGACAACGGAGCCGGTCTCGGTGGTGCCGGTCCAGTCGGTGTCAATCTGCTCGCCGTTCAGGACGCAGTTGACAATGTACTCAAAGTAGGGAGCCCAGTTGATGCGGGAGGAGACGATGAAGGTGTTGGGGCAGGCGGCAACAGTGCTGCCGTTGTAGGACACGTTGGGAACACCGGCGGTCTCGCAGGCAGTGGGAGCGCCCATGGAGTCAGCGTGCTGGCTGATGAGCTTGCAGCCGTTGGCGATGAGCTTGT
>JALFOM010000064.1 GCA_022782265.1 Clostridiales bacterium
TCACAAAGCAGGTCCGGTCCTTCATCAGTTCATCCATCGCTTTCTGGGTCATCAGCTCTGTGCGGGTATCCACAGAGGAGGTGGCCTCGTCCAGAATAAGCATGGGCCGGTTCTGGATCATTGCCCGGGCAATGGTGAACAGCTGCTTTTGCCCGGCGGAGATGCTGGTGTTTTCCGTGAGCACCGTGTCAAGACCTTCCGGCAGGGACTCCACAAAGTCCCAGATGCCGCAGGCCCGGCAGGCCTTTTCGATTTCTTCATCGGGGACCTGTTGGCAGTTGAACACCAGATTCTCCCTGACCGTGCCCTGGAACATCCAGGTGTCCTGGAGCACCATGGAGAACAGACTGTGTACATCTTCTCTCTTCATCTCTGCGGTGGGCACCCCGTCGATCAGGATGCTGCCGCCCCAGAGCTCGTAAAAGCGCATGAGCAGGTTGACGATGGTGGTTTTTCCCGCGCCGGTGGGGCCGACGATGGCGATCTTCTGCCCCGGCTTCACACTGGCGGAGAAATCCTTGATTACCGCGTTTTTCCGATCCTCGCTGTAGCCGAAGCGCAGGTTTTTAAATTCCACCTGGCCTTTGACCTGAGCGGTATAACTCTCTTTTCCGCTCTCGTCCTCCAGCTCCTCCTCTTCAAGGAAATCAAAGACCCGTTTTCCTGCCGCAGCCGCAGACTGCATCTGGGTCATGCCCTGGGCGAAGGTGCTCAGAGGGGAGGTAAAGAGACGCACATACATAATAAAGGCCACAATAACGCCAAAATCAATGACGCCGTCCATGGCAAGCTTTGAGCCGTAAATACACACCGCCACATAGCCCAGATTGCCCACAAAGCCCATCAGCGGCTGCATAATGCCGGAGATAAACTGGGACTTCCTGTTGGCCTGGTAGACCTCCTTGTTGAGCCGGTCAAACGCAGATTTCATTTTCTTTTCCGCTCTGGAAATACGTACCACGTCGTGTCCGCTGTACATCTCCTCCACATAGCCGTTGAGCTGGCCCAGGGAGGTCTGTCTTGCCAGAAAATATTTCTGTGACCGGGACATGATCAGGCCCATCAGGGCAAAGCCCAGCAGCGTAGCCCCGACGGCGGCAATGCTCATGTGCCACTCGGTGATAAACATCATCACAAGGCAGCCGATAAACTGCGCCGCGGCGGAGACCATGGAGGGCAGGCTGTTGGAAAGGCTCTGCACCAGGGTGTTTACATCGTTGGTCATACGGCTGAGGATATCGCCGTAGGGGATGCGGCCGAAAAGCTTCATGGGTGCCCGGTTCACCTTGTCAAAAATGTCCGCACGCAGCCGGTTTGAAAGACGAAGGGTCACTGTTGCCAGAATAAAATGCTGGAGGAAGCTGAATATGGCGCTGAGAACATACAGGCCCAGCAGGAAAAGTGCCGTTCTGGCAATGGCCTCCATATTGATGCCGGCGGCAATGCCGTCGATAATGTACTGGGTGATTTTTGAAAGCTGATTCGGGCCGATAATGGTCAGCACCACACCGGCGCAGGCAAAGAGGATGGCGACAATAAAGGGAAGAACCATATCCTTTGAATGGCCGGTCAGGCGGGAAAGCTGCACGCCCATATCCACTTTTTCGCCGGTATAAATCTGTCTTTTAGGATGCATGGTTTTCCTCCTTGTCTCCAAGCTCCCGGGCGGAGAGCTGGGAGAGCGCGATTTCCCGGTAGACCGGGCAGTTTTCCATCAGCTCTTCGTGGCGGCCAATGCCCACGGCCCGTCCGTGGTCCAGAACCACGATTTTATCCGCGTTCTTTATGGTGCCGATACGCTGGGCCACAATGAGCTTTGTGGTGTCGTGAAATTCATCCTCCAGAGCCTGTCTCAGCCTGGCGTCTGTCTTATAGTCCAGAGCGGAGAAGGAGTCGTCAAAAATCAGAATCTCCGGTTTTCTGGCCAGAGCGCGGGCGATGGAGATTCTCTGCTTCTGGCCGCCGGACAGGTTGCCTCCGCCGATCCCGATCTTCTCGCCCAGCTTTTCCGGCATACGTTCCACAAATTCGGCGGCCTGGGAGACGCTGAGGGCTTCCCATGTGTTCTCGTCAGACACGGCGGCGTCGCTCTCGCCAAAATTCACGTTTTCCTCCACGGAGCCGGAAAACAGCACGGCCTTCTGTGTCACATAGCCCAGCCTGTCGTACAGGGCTTTGAAGCTGTATTCCCGGATATCCTCACCATCCAGGAGCACCTGTCCAGCCGTTGCGTCAAAGAAGCGGGCGGCCAGGCTCACCAGGGTGGTCTTGCCGCTGCCGGTGGCGCCGATGAAGGCCACGGTCTCCCCCCGCTTGGCCTGAAAGCTGATATCCTTCAGCACGGGGTGGCTGCTGTCCGGGTATTGGAAGGACACATTGCGAAACTCCAGCGTTCCCTGCTCAGTTCCCTCTTCCCTTTTGCCTTCTTTGACGGCAGGTTCGGTCTTTAATATCTCATTGATTCTCACGGCGGAGACCTGGGCCGCGGGGAGCATCATGAAGATCATCACGATCATCATGAGAGACATCACCACAAAGGTGGCGTAGGTGCTGAATACCACCACATCCCCCGACAGGGCGATACGGGCCATAATGTCCGTGACGGGGATGTTTTCGATGAGCGAAGCGCCCAGCCAGTAGATTCCCAGGGACAGGGCGCTCATCCCCAGGCTCATCAGCGGCATAAGGGCCGCGAAGGTCCGCTGGTTGAAAAGCTGGGTGTTGGTCAGCGCGTCGTTTGCCTGGCTGAATTTTCTGTTCTGGTATTCCTCAGCGTTAAAGGCGTGTACCACGCCGATACCGTTTAAGTCTTCCCGGGCAATGCGGTTGATGTCGTCGGTCTGCCGCTGCACTTTTCTGAATCTGGGCAGCAGGACGATCAGGGTGAAGATCATCACCGACAGCAAAAAGACCACAAAGCAGGCCGTAAGCACTGAGAGCTCCCAGCTTTTGTTGACGATCTTGATGACGGCCCAGACCGCCATCACCGGGGCCTTGATCAGAATCTGCAGGCCCATGGCGATGAGCATCTGGATCTGGGTCACGTCATTGGTTGTCCTCACGATCAGGCTGGGCACGGAAAAGCCGTTCATCTCCTGCTTGCCGAAGGAGGAGACCTTGTCGAAGATCTCTTCTCTCACGGCGTAGCTGAAGCCGGCGGCGGTCTGCGCCGCAAAGTAGCCCGCGATCACCGCAAGGGCCATACTGCAAAGGGCGCAGCCCAGCATTTTCCCGCCCACGCTCCAGATTTCGGACTGCTCTGAGCCGGGCGTCTGTATCATGACGGTGAGATCGCTCATATAATCCGGCATGGCCAGATCAAAGTACACCTGCCCCAGTACCAGAATAATACACAGCAGGGCCATAAGCTTCTCTCTCCGCCGCATCTTTTTAAGCAGCGTTATCATTGTTCGTAACCTCTTTTGTCAGCATCTTGTAATTCCGGACCATGTACAGCGCGAAGGAAAAGGTCATCATGATTACGCAGATACCGATGAGCGCCGTTGTCCATTCGCGGGAAATATCAAACCAGACGATGTGCACAAACATCATGGCGTAGAGAAGCCAGGTACAGACCTTGCCGTGCCAGTCCGCTCCGCAGACCTTGCCGGTCTTTTTGATGACGACAAGGCTCATCACGCCGTTGCACACTTCCTTGAAGATGAGGAGCAGAAGCGGCACCAGCATCATCCGAAATCGACTGAGCAGACAGAACATCACCGACGCCTGAGTCAGCTTGTCTGCAACAGGATCGAGAGCTTTTCCCAGATCCGTGACCATGTTGAAGCGGCGGGCGATATAGCCATCCACCATGTCCGTAAGGCCGGACAGCACCAGCACTACGGCAGTAAGGGCGTAGTTTTTCTGTGTGCAGTATAGCCAGATGATCAGCGGGATCATACACAGCCGCAATAAGGACAGGAGGTTTGGTATGGTAAATAACGGTTTTCTTGTGTTCTGCTCCATCGTTCAGTACCTCTCTCATTTTATGGGCAAAGTATAAATGCATACTTGCAACTTAATCTCAACTGAACTTCAACAATCGTTGAAAAAAGCCGAAAGCACCGCGTCCGGCAGACCCTTTTCAGGTCCGCCGGACGCGGTGCTTTATATGATTTGTATTTTTTCAATCCTTGTATTCAAACATCAGGTCATACATGCTGACGGTGTCGCCGTCCTTGACGCCCATTTCCTCCATGCGCTGAAACACGCCGGATTCGCGGAGGACCCGGTCAAAATACATGCGGCTCTCATAATCGGAAAAGTTGATGGTGGCCACAAGGCGCTGGAGCCAGGGGCCTTCCACCACCCACATGTCGTCAAACTGACGGATCTCCAGAGCCTCGGAGGTGTCGATCACCGGCTCGGGCGGCACATAGTCCGCCTCATAGCTGGCAACAGGCGGAAGCTCCGCCAGGCGGCGGGCGCACTCCTTGACCAGCTCTCTGGTTCCCTCATGGGTGACGGCGCTCATTTCAAAAAAGCAGTAGCCCAGCTCCTCCACATGCTCCTTCAGGCGCTGGATGTTCTCCCGGTCATCGCCCAGCAGGTCGCACTTGTTGGCCGCAACGATCTGGGGCCTCTCGGCCAGGGCCGGGTCATACTCGTGCAGCTCGGCGTTGATGGCGTCAAAGTCCTCCACCGGATCCCGGCCCTCGCTGCCGGACACGTCCACCAGATGGATGAGCAGACGGCAGCGGTCGATATGGCGGAGAAAGTCATGTCCCAGGCCCGCGCCCTCGGACGCCCCCTCGATAATGCCAGGGATGTCCGCCATAACGAAGGAGACGCCTTCATCCACATACACCACGCCCAAATTGGGAAACAGGGTGGTGAAGTGGTAATTGGCGATTTTGGGGTGGGCCTTGCTGACCACGGAAAGCAGCGTGGACTTGCCTACATTGGGAAAGCCCACCAGACCAACATCCGCCAGAAGCTTCAGCTCCAGGGTGATGTCGTGGCTCTCTCCCGGCAGACCAGGCTTGGCAAAGCGGGGCACCTGACGGGTGGGGGTGGCAAAGTGCATATTGCCCCAGCCGCCCCGGCCGCCTTTTGCCGCCACCCAGTTTTCCCCGGTAGACATATCGTGCATGATGGCCCCGGTCTCCGTATCCCGGATGATGGTGCCTCTGGGAACCTTGATATACAGGGACTCCCCGTCCTTGCCGTAGCAGCGCTTGCCCTGACCGGGCATACCGTTGCCCGCCACATACTTGCGCTTGTATCGAAAGTCCATCAGTGTGGACATATTGTCGTCAACAACGAAAACGATGTTTCCGCCGCGGCCGCCGTCGCCCCCGTCGGGGCCGCCTGCCGCCACGTATTTTTCTCTGTGGAAGGCTACCGCACCGTCGCCGCCGTTGCCGGCCTTGATGGTGATCCGCGCCTTATCTACAAAAGAAGATGCCATTTCTGCCTCCCCTTCAATCATGGATAGAAAAAGGCCGGACAGCTATGTCCGGCCTTTTGTCAACATTTACTGAGCGATTTCTTCGTAAACAGAGACCTTCTTGCGGTCCTTGCCCATGCGCTCGAACTTCACGGTGCCGTCCACGAGGGCAAACAGAGTGTCGTCCTTACCCTTACCAACATTGGTACCCGGGTGGATCTTGGTTCCGCGCTGTCTGACAAGGATGTTGCCGGCCAGAACAAACTGTCCGTCGGCTCTCTTGGCACCAAGACGCTTGGACTCGCTGTCGCGGCCGTTCTTGGTAGAACCCATACCTTTTTTATGTGCCATTTAGGTTACACCTCCATAAGTCAATATCAGTTGCGGAAATTATGCGTTGATGGTCTCGATCTGGACCTTGGTGTAGGGCTGTCTGTGGCCCTGAGTCCTGCGGTAGCCCTTTTTGGGCTTCATCTTGTAGACGCGGACCTTTGCGCCCTTGCCGTTCTTCACCACATTGGCGGAGACGGATGCGCCTTCGATAACAGGTGCGCCGAACTTTGCGGTCTCGCCGTCGATCACGGCCAGAACCTGATCGAACTTGACGGACTCACCTGCTGCAACATCAAGCTTTTCCACAAAGATAACGTCGCCCTCGGCAACGCGGTACTGCTTGCCGCCGGTCACGATGATAGCATGCTTCATTGATTTTTCCTCCCTCTTTACAGGTCTCGCTCTTGGGGCGGAGGCAGTCCTCTCTTGCAAACCCCTTCAATGCGGCCTTGATAGGATACCACGACAAGCACGGCTTGTCAAGCGTTTTTGTGCATTTTCAGGCTATTTTCTCTTTGTTTCCTGAGAGCTGCTGCACGATTGCCAGGCGTCCTCCACCACAATGATAACCGCAAGGATCAAAACGAGAATAAGGAAAAGTAAAAACGGTATCTTGAATACATCTCTGCTCAGAAAATGCATTGCTGCATTCACTCTGTCCAGCACCCAAAGCACCATGAAAATAAGGGAAAGCACAATACAGCTGTGCGCCAATACACGCTTTATCATATCAATCTCCATTCTGCCGCCGATGTGTCAGCACAAATAACAATGTAAATCTCCCACTGCGGCGGAATGGAGATTTTTGGCATGTGCCGCGGTTGCCGCTTCAGCGGCGAGCGGCACGCCATTTTAATCTGGATAGTGTGATTTTTCACACTATCCCTCCTCTTCCCCGATGGTCTCCGATACATAAATTATGTCGGAAACAGGCCTGTTATAGGGATAGCTCTGCAGCTGACCCTGCCAAACGATACCGGACGACTGGCCGCCGTCAAGGTTGTATGCCACCGTACAGCCCAGATCGGCAAAAAGCTGAGAGAGCTCTTCAAGGGTCATTCCCCTTGATGCCTCTATGCGCCCGTCCACCTGAACAAAGCAGTAATGCCCAGGCTCAAAGTAACCAATAGCCGAGCGGGGATTTGCACGCTGAACGTCGCTGTTAAATTCGGTCATAGGCTGACCGTTATCAAGGAGCATGGGGCCAAAGCTCCACACCTGCCATATCCCCTTTTCGCTTTCTGTCTCAAGGTCGAAGTCCTCATCGGCAAAGGTCGCCATCACGCCATCCGTGTACAGTACGCAGACATCAGCAAACCGGGTATCTCTGTAGAGCACGCCGTTGCGAACGACAAGACCCTCGTATCGCCCGCCGTAGTGGTCGCCGGAAAGCGCCACAACGGCATTATAGAGTGAAGCTGTCTCACTTATTGGCGAGCTGCGGGCGGAGTACACACCGTGTGAAAAACCGCCTCTCAGATACCGGATATCTGTGATGTATATATCGGCGAGGTGATAAAGGATGCCGTCCTCTTCCACTCGGGAAAAGCTGACATTGATATTCCCGCTCATATACGCGTTTTCCGTTTGGATCACATCGCCGTCGGTAAACTTATCCGCGAACTTCTCCCGCCAGGTCAGAGGGCGCTGCGGCTCTTCAGGTACAGGCCCGGCGCCATCGCCGGTGATCTGCGCAGACGGCTCCGGCGATGTAAGGTCTACAAGCTCCACCGGCTCAGTCTTGGGAGAAAGATCGAGCACATGGTGAAACAGAGCAAAGACATTCAGTCCTATGCCCACCAGCAGAAGATCAAGGCAGAAAGCACGTATCAGTTTCTTTTTCATATCACGCTCAGCTCTGGGGATAGTATTTGGGGTCCAGATAGTAGAAGGAATAGGCGCCCTCGTCATAGCCGAACTGCTCCTTGAGAAGCTGATAGCGCTCACCTTCGCGCCAGCCCTCCTCAGTGGGGTTATATGTGGTGGTGTTGATGACGCAGTTGGGCAGCTTTTCCCGGATGGTGTCGATCTGATCCTGGGGGATGGGCGTCATGTTCCCGATCCACAGGCGCTCCAGATTGGTCAGGCCGTACAGCGGCGTGATATCGGTCACATTTTCCAGCCAGCAGATGTTCAGGTGCTTCAGGTTGGTAAGCTCCGCCAGAGGTGACAGGTCAGACAGGAAGGTATTGAACACCTCAAGATATTCCAGCTTCTTGCAGGAGGCCAGGGGTGTGGCATCGCTCCAGTAATTGATGGCCAGCACAGCCACCTCCAGATCCGGCATGGAGGCCACAAAGGAGATGTCGCCGATGATATTATGCCCAAGATCCAGGTATTTCACGTCAGTGCAGTATTTCAGCGGAGCCACGCTTTCCGCCGTGAGCCACTCGCCCTTGACGGAGGCAAGGATCTTCTCCACATCCGTTCTCACGCTGTACTGGGAACCGAAGTTGATTCTCCACACCACCTTGATGTTGGGGAATGCGTTCCGGATCTCCTCCATCTGCTCGTTGGAAAGGCCGCAGGTGTCCATGTCCAGATACGTGCATTTATTCATATACGGGAGTACTGCCTTCACGGCTTCTCCGCCGTCTCCAAGCCAGGTGTGGTTCAGGTCGATGGTCTCATTCGCTGTAGAGAAGCTCTTGTCGTAGATGGTAAAGCTGAAATCATAGCTGATGTCCGGCCTTGCGCTCTGGAATTTTCCCACATCCGTAAAGCCGAGAGCCCCTTCGTTTTCCGACTCCCCGCCCAGATAAACGTAAGTCAGTGCCGGCAGCTTTTTGATCTGCTCCGCCGCCAGGTCCACATCGGCCGGGCTTATGGATGAAAGGTCAAGCTCGGTCACGCCGCAGTCATAGCTCTGTCCGTTTACCGCCACGCTGTATTGAAGGGCAGCTGCGGGAAAGGCTTCACTGAGCAGGGACAGCTCTTCCACGCTGGGTTCCCTTGCGCCAAAATCGATCAGCTCCAGCCCGGTGAGATCGCCAGCCAGAGCGGCAAGCTCCTCCACGCTGCTGTCAGCATTGAGCGCAATGGCGCTTGTATTTTCATCCACTTGTACGCCGTCAAAAAACACCGGTTCCACCGTTTCTTCCGGCGGCATTTCCGTGCTGTTCTCTGCCGGGTCCGGAAGGTCGGACTGCCCGTCCCGATTCAGCGGCGGGCTGATAAAAAGGAAGGCCACAACAAGTATCACGATGGCAATAGCCGCCATTATCAGCTTTTTCATTTTTTCTCCTTTTCTGCCGTACTGTTTTCAAAATGCTTTTATCTTGTTATTTTAGCATAGCCGGCCGCCCGGGTCAATGCTTTACCATGCTGTTAATCCTGCAAGCGATTTTCTTCTCCCCAGATACAGAGTTGATCCAGCACAGTCATCAGAGATTTTCCACGCTCCGACAGGGAATATTCCACCTTAGGCGGGATCTGCGGATACTCGGTACGGACGATCAGCTTGTCCGCTTCCAGCTCCTTCAGGTTAGCGCTGAGTGTCTTGTCCGAAATGGTTTTCAAATACCTTTTCAATTCATTGAATCTCACCGTTTCAAATTCCATCAAACAGTAGAGAATCACCATCTTGTGCTTGCCGGAGATCAGAGACAGGGTGTAGGCAAAACCGGTATCTTCAAAATTGGCGTTTTCAATGTAGTTCTGTATCATAATACTTTCTCCCGAGATAGTACCTTTCTTTATTGCCAGTACTTGAATTTACAGATTCATCGGGTATAATTATAAGCAGGATGAAGCATCCTGTCAATCTGATTACAAGGAGAAGTTATCATGAGAACAAAGCTGAACATCACCGAAGCCATTTTCCCCATGCCGGTTCTGATGGTTGCAACTTATAACGAGGACGGCAGCGTGAATGTTATGACTGCCGCCTGGGGCACCATGCAGGAACGAGACACCGTTGCCCTGAATCTGACCGAGACCCACAAGACCGTACAGAACATTAAAGCGCGAGGTGCCTTTACTGTCAGCATTGCCGATGCCGCCCACATGGTGGAGGCGGATTATTTTGGCGTGGAGTCCGGCAATAAGGTTGCCGATAAGTTCGCCCGCAGCGGTCTTACTGCCAGCAAAGCCGAAAACGTGGACGCGCCGGTCATCAACGAGTTCCCCATTTGCCTGGAATGCAGGTTCATCGAATACCAGAGCAGCGAATACGGCTGCGGTGTTATTGGCAAGGTAGTGAA
>JALFOM010000054.1 GCA_022782265.1 Clostridiales bacterium
ATGACAAACCTCCTGTGTTTTCTTTTTGTGGTTGCCAGACCTTCTTTAGATTAACACAGGAGGTTTCTCTCGCATATACTAAAGTATTTTTTCTCACCCCCAGTTGAACTGGGGGTTTTATTGGCGCTAAAGCACCAACAACACCCCGGCAGTTCCCTTGAACTGCCGGGGTGTTGCGTTATTTTTCCTTCTGGGAAAAGACCCATTCCCGCTGGATATTGTAGCTGATGAAGAACAGACAGGTGTCAACCACGAACTTGATGATGGTGGCGATGATGGGCACGGTGTTGGAAAACAGGTGGTTAATCAGCGTCACAAGCCCTGCGGAGATGAGCATCTGGGGGATGCACAGGCAGTAATACCGGAGCATGGCCCGCTTATAGCTGCCCTTGTTGCCGAAGACCACGGTGTTGTTGGCGTTGAAATTGGCAAAGGAGGAGCAGACCCGGGCCACCACGGTGGAGAGCAGCTCCGCGTACCTCCCGGCCCAGCCGCCGAAGAAGCGAAACACCAGGTAAAACACCAGCAGGTCGATCAGCGTGGAGCCGAAGGAGCTGAGCAAAAACTTGAACATCACCTTGAAGATGCGCCAGGAGTCCTTGACGGCGTTATAGTGGGAGCTGTAATCCTCCTCGTCGTACACGGTCTCGATGGGCTGCTCAACAAAGCCGATGCCCAGCCGCTTCATGTACAGCAGCATGTTGGTCTCATACTCGAAGCGCTCGCCCTCGATGGCGCAGAAGCGCTCCAGGCAGCTCCGGGGGATGGCCCGCAGGCCGGTCTGGGTGTCGGACAGCTTGATGCCGTAGCAGATGCGGAAAAGCCGGGATGTGGTGCGGTTGCCCGCCACGCTGCGGGGCGGTACGCCGGGCAAAGAGAAATCCCGGCAGCCCATGATGACCTTGTCGCCGTGTTCCAGCATCTTTTCGCCGCAGGCCACGATGTCTCCCAGCAGGTGCTGGCCGTCGCCGTCGATGGTGATGACGCCCCTGACCTCCGGAAGCTTTTCCAGCACATAGGCGAAGGCGGTTTTCAGCGCCCTGCCCTTGCCCTTGTTGACCCCGTGGTGCAGCACATGGCACTGGGGGTATTGCTCCGTCTCGTCGAACCAATGGCGGTGCTCATCGTCGCTGCCGTCATCCACAATCACAATGTTCTGAAAGCCGTTCTCCACAAGCCCATCCACAACGCCCTTGAATTTGCGGTCCGGATTCAGGGAGGGGAGAACAACGGCAAGCGCCTCCTGACAGCTTTTTCCTTCTGTCATATGATTATCCTTCCTTAACAGCTGGCGATGGCGGCCACCTTCAGGCCGCTGTCCGTCCGGCTGACAATAAGCTTCAGATTTGTCGTGGTCTGCACAACACCCTTTTGTCCGGTGGTGTCCACCACATAGGTCGCATCGGCGTAGTAGTTGCCTGCGCCCAGGTTCATGCTGTCGTTGAGGGTGATGGAGACGATGTCATCTCCCATGCTGCTGGCATAGATCTGCCCCTCCACAGTCTCCGCCAGGCGGATAGCCAGCTCGCTGTCGGGAACCACATACTGGATGACCGCAGAGTAGTTGGACCAGACAAAGCCGTTGGCGCTGGACATGAAGAGCACATAGTTGGTGATAAAGTTATCCACAATGGCCTTGATTTCACTCTTCTCCTGCTCGGTGCAGTTATCGGTGAAGAAGTGCTGGTCCGTTTCGCCCTCGGGAAGCTCCACGGTCTCCCCAGCCTCATTGCTCACGGTCAGGCTGATATCGCCCACGAAGTTTTCCACATGGTAGGTCACCATGCAGGGCAGGCTAAAGCCCTCGTCATAAAACTCCTCCAGCATGGTATAGGGGATCCTTTCCCCGCTGAGATAGCTGCTGTCCAGCACATTGCCGTTGCAGGACACGCTCCAGGTGTCGGGCACGGTGACGTCCTTTGTGCTCAGCAGGCAGCTGAAATCCAGCTCCTCCTCCGCCACGGTCCAGGGGGAGAAGCCGAAGACGGGGTCGTCCTGGTGGGTCAGCACCACCCGGCCAAGCTTGCTGCCGTCCAGGGTGATGATGTAGACCAGGCTGTCCTCGGTGCTCTCCGCGCTCTTTTTGGCATAGCCCAGCTCCCCGTTTACGGCGCTGAGGATGCAGGCGTAGCTCTCCTCCTCGGTCTGCACATTGCGGTCAAGGGTGGCCACAAAGCCGGAGGCAAGGCTTTTGATATGTTCCTCGTCCAGAGACTGGATATACTGATCCATGGCGGTATTGGGCCGGGATTTTTCGTATTCGTCGATATAGCTCCAGAAAAAGCGCAGGCCCACCGCGCCGACGGCGGCGAAGATCAGGGCGTAAAGCAGCATCCCCAGGGCAAAGGAATGGGAAGAGCTTCTTCTGTTCTTTTTTGTCTTAGCCATTGGCGCTCGCCCCCTCTTTCAGAACCAGGAATGTTGTGGGCACCGGGCGGATGCCGATGACGGAGGCGCAGTTGTTCACATAGCCGTCTTCAAACCACATCAGGGAAGAGGAGCCGCCGTCCAGATTGCAGGCGTTCACCGCGCCGTAGCGCAGCATGATGTCCACCAGATCCTGGTATTTTGCGCCCATACTGGTGACCTGGCGGCCGTCGATGACCAGCATCAGCACCGCGCCGTCGGAGCGCTGGCCGATGGCGGTGCGGGGATTGACGCCGGAGGCCAGGGTGCTGGGGTCTGCCGGCTCGCCGTTTGCCACCAGCACCGGGCCGAAGCAGGCGCCGGTCATGATGCTCTTTTCCTGAATCTCGGAAAGGGTGGGCATACCCACATGCATGATATAGTTGCTGTCAAAGCCCACAAAGCCGTTTCTCTCGCCGTTGGCGGCGTAGTAGACCTGGCCGTCCACCACCACTAGGGAGTCGGGAATACTGCCGTTGCCCTGGCCGTTGGGGTCGTAGAAGCCGCCGGCGTTGATGCCAGCCACGGCGTCAAATTCCTTGACCATCTCTTCCACGGTGTAGCCCCGGACGCCGAAGCTCTCCGGCTTGCTGCCCATAATGACCCGGGAGGGGTCCTGGACGATCATCATGTAGCCGGAATAGCCCTCGCCCTTCACGTTGTCGATAATGATGCCGTCGCCGTCCTCGTCCACCAGGCCCCAGGCGTCGGCCTTGGGTCCCTGGCCGTCGTCCCCGGTCTGGGCGGGTTCTGTATTGATGTTGATGAGGGAGGTGTCCGTCTCCACATATTCCCCGGCGTTCTTATTGGCCTCGATCTGGGCGATCTCCTCGTCGGTAAAATAGAGGTTGGCCAGAAAGCCGATGGCGCTGGTCTCCCGCACGGACATGACGAACATGTCCCGGGCCGTGGGGGAAGGCCCCTTGGCCAGCACATACATCACGCCGTAGAGCAGCATGGCCACCAGCAGCACCGTCTCCATCAGAATCAGAACAAATCTGCCCAGATAGATGAAGGCCCGCTGTATGGCAGAGGGTCCTGCCTCTCTGCCCATGTATTCATTTTCTCCGTATTCCGTTTCCGGAGCCGCTGCTGCGTCTCTTCTGCTCACTGAGATTCCTCCGCGTCTTTTTTATACTGACTCATCTCGGCAACCCGCAGATCGCTCATATTGCCGGTCTTGTCCACCACGATCATTTTAATGTTGTTTTCAAAGTCCTGTGTTCCGTTGATGCCTGTGGTGGTAAAGGCCGAGGAGAAGTCACAGAGATACACGCCCCCGCCGAAGCTGACGGCGGAATTGAGGGTGGTGTAATGGATGTCGATGCTGTTGGTATGGGCCCAGCCCAGGCCGTCCTGGGCGGCCTTCATCCGGAAATCCAGGTCGCTGCCGGGCACGATGTAGCCGGCAAGGCGGTTGGTGTAAACCGCAGCCGGGTCGCCGCCGATACCGGCGTTGTAGGACTGATATCTCTCGGCAAAGCGCAGGGTAAAGTCGGTGAGCTTGGCCAGCTCATCGCCGCTGCAATAGTTCAGAAATTGCTCCTCGCCCCGGCTCTCGTCGATCTGGATCTGGTTGCCGCTGCCGTCAAAGATCTCCGGCTCCAGCTCGCCGATAATGTGCTCGAAGCGGTAAGTCACCATCACCGGCAGGTTCGGGTAGGAGGAATAGTAGTCCTTCAGCAGTTCAAACTGGATGTCGTCCTGAATGATGTACTCGCTGCCCAGGGCGTTGCCGTTGAGCTTGACGGTGTAGCTTTTGGGCACCGTCACCTCCACGGAGGAATAGAGCCCGGAAAAATCAAATTCCTCGCTGCTGACGATCCAGGGCAGCATGTCGTACTGCACCTGATCGGCCAGGGAGCTGTCCTCGACCAGGGTGACCTTTCCAATGACCTTGTCGCCGCAGCGCAGGGCGTAGTTAATCGAATCCGCGCTGCCTGTACCGGCAGCCCGGACATAGGTGATGCCCTGGCTGAGCATGTCCTTGACCACCTGGGCACAGTCCTCGTCAGACTGCATCTCGTGGGGCATACCGGCGATGGTCTGGGCCACCTGGTCGTTCCACAGGTTTTTGTTCAGGTTCTCCACATAGGCGTCCATGGTGTGGACCGGGCGCGCGGCCTCATACTCCTCCGCGAAGCCCCAGACCTTAGTCAGGAAAAAGGCAATTACCCCAAGCACAATCAGGATGTAAACCAGGAGGAAAAGGGCATAAAACAGTGCGCTTCTTCTCTTTTTCTTTTCCATCATCGCTCACCCCTCTCTTCTGACAAGGAAGCATGTGGGCAGGTTTCTGGGGTTGGTGGAGCAGTTGTTCACATAGTCCCCGTCAAACCACATGGCGGTGGAAGAGCCGCCGTCCAGATTGCAGGCGTTTATGGCGCCGTAGTCCAGCATGATCTCGGTCAGGTCGGCGTAGGTGGCGCCGGCGCTCTGGGCCTGCCGCCCGTCGATGACCAGCATCAGCACCGCGCCGTCTGCCCGCTGGCCGATGGCGGTGCGGGGGTTCATGCCGGTGGTGATGCCCACAGCGTCCACAGGCATGCCGTTGGCCACCAGTATGGGGCCCAGGGAGAAGGTGACGCCGTCACGGATTCCCACGTCGTGGGCTGTGGCTGTGTCCATGTTGCCCACATGGAGGATGCCCTCCTGGTCGAAGCCGATGAAAATGCCCGACTCGGCATTTTCATTGTAAAACACGCCCTCGGACACGGTCAGACCCGTGGGGATGCCGCCGGAGCCGCCGCCGCCGTCGTCAAAATAGCCGCCGCCGTTGATGCCGCCGATGGCATCATATTTTTTGCACATGTTCTCCACGCTGAGCCCGGAGCCGCCGAAGCTGTCCGGCTTGCCCACAAAGACCCGGCCGGGGTCCTGAACGATCATCATATAGCCGGTGCACAGCTTTTTCACCACCTGGTCGATGATGATGCCGTCGCCGTCCTCGTCCACAAGGCCGTAGTCCACGACCTCAGCGGGGGAAGCTTCCCCGCCCTCTTCGCTCCCGGTGTTCTGGCCGGGGATGTTGATGAGGGAGGTGTCCAGCTCCACCTCTTCCGTGATGGTGTTGCGGCTTCTGATCTCCGCCACCTCTTCATCCGTCAGGAAAATGTTGGCAATGAAGCCGAAGCGCCGTGTCTCCAGCATGGTCATCACGAAGGTATCTCTCAGCGAGGGGGACGGACCTTTCACCAGCACATATTCCAGACTCAGTCCGGCCACGCCGATCAGAATGCCCGTGGTCACCAGGAAGCCGAGGAACCTGTTGATGATGCTGATCGCCTTTTTCTCCCTCTCCTCTTTTTTGCGGGAGACAGCATCCTCCATATCTGCTGAAGGGGCGTTGGTAACTTTATTTTTCATTTTCACTTTAGCACCTTCACTTTATCTCAAAATGTTCCGCGCCGCGCGGTAAGCGCAATACGCGATTATGCGATTATTTATTTTAGCATAACAAGCGGCGAAGGACAAGAAGTATTTATATTTATTAAGAATTTTGGCGGTTTTTACCAGCAAAAAACGGCGGCCCGCAAAAGACGCCCCCTCAGGGGGAGGCTTGAAAATGCGCACCGCACAAAGGCGCCCCGGGTGGCTCACGGGCGATTCATGAATCGCCCCTACGGCCGCACCGCAAAAGAGGGTCGTAGGGGCGCATCACGATGCGCCCGCAAAAAGGCGCCCCCGTGGGGGGAGCTTAAGTGAGGCTCGAAATCTTTGATTTCGCTAAGCCGAACTTACGCCTGTGGTGGTCGAGCGCAGCCGGCTGAGGGGGCCTCCGCGGTTCCCTCCCGTGAAAAAGGAAGCCCGTCTCCGCGCTTCCTTTTTTCGTCAGACATATTCTCTGATGACCTGCCTTGCGGTATTCCGCAGATCCTCCCGGCAGGTTTTTCTGATTTCATCCATGGTCCTTGTGCCGTCGCTGGTGGCGTAATAGGCCGTGACGCCCTCATGGAGCACCGCCTCCGCGCCCGGGCCGATGCAGCCGCAGACGGCCACGCAGGGCACCCCGGCCCGCTTTGCCCGGCGGCCTACGCCCACGGGCACCTTGCCCGCCGCGCTCTGTCCGTCGATGCGGCCCTCGCCGGTGAGCACCAGCTCCGCGTCCTTCAGCAGCTCATCCATGCCCGCCGCGTCCAGCAGCAGCTCGATACCCGGCTTCAGCTCAGCGCCGCAGAAGGCCAGCAGCGCCGCGCCCAGACCGCCGGCCGCCCCCGCGCCGGGGATCTCCGCCACGTCCGCGCCAAGCTCTGCCTGGATCAGCGCCGCAAAGGCCCGGATATCCCGGTCCAACGGGCCGATCTGATGGGGCAGAAGCCCCTTCTGGGGGCCGAAAACGGCGCTGGCGCCCCGCTCGCCGCAGAGGGGGTTATCCACGTCGCAGGCCACGGTGATCGAAAGGTCCGGCAGAGCGTCGGGCTTAAGGATCCGCCGGATGCTGCCGATGTTGCAGGCAAAAGGCTCCACTTCCCTGCCCTTTTCGTCCAGAAAGCGGTAGCCCAGGGCCGCCGCCATGCCCACGCCGCAGTCGTTGGTGGCGCTGCCCCCGATGCCCATCAGCACCCGGCGGCAGCCGGAGGCGGAGAGCAGCCGCAGCAGCTCCCCCACGCCGTAAGTGGTGGCGTGGAGCGGGTCAAGCCTGCCCTCCATCAGCGGAAGCCCGGCGCAGCCCGCCATCTCCATGACCGCCGTGCCGTCAGGCAGGACGCCGTAGGGACAGCGGACGGGCCGTCCGTCCGGCCCGGTAACGGAAGCGAAGCGCTTCTCGCCGCCCAGCAGCTTCAGGCAGGCCTCCACCATGCCCTCGCCCCCGTCGGACATGGGGATCTTCACCGTCTCCGCCGCCGGGACAAGCTCTTTCACCACATCCGCTAAAATGTCGCAGATCTCCGAGGCCGTCATGGTCCCCTTAAAGGAATCCGGTGCCAGAATAAATCGCCGCATAATGTTCCTCCATTTTTTCAATAGGCGTCCACAAAGGCTCCCCTGAAAGGGGAGCTTAAGTGAGGCTCGAAATCTCTGATTTCGCTAAGCCGAACTTACGCCTGTGGTGGGCACGGCGAAGCCGTGACTGAGGGGTTTGCTGAAGTCACCGCCGCGGTGGCGTAGGGCATGGTCAACCCCTCCGCCTCACTGCGTTCAGCACCTCCCCTTTCAGGGGAGGCTTTCCCCTCACTCTACGCCGTTGACCACGTTGATGGGCTTGCCTGCGGCAAAAGCCCGCAGGTTGTCCGCGCTGATATCCATGATCCGCTGGCGGCTCTCCTTGGGCGCCCAGCTGATGTGGGGCGTAATCAGGCAGTTTTTGGCCTTCAGCAGGGGGTTATCCTCCCGGATAGGCTCGGTGGAGACCACGTCCAGCCCGGCGGCGTACACCTTGCCGCTGTTCAGCGCGTCGGCCAGATCCTGTTCCACCACCAGCTGGCCACGGCTGTTGTTGATGATGATCACGCCGTCCTTCATTTTTTCAATATTGGCCTTGTTGATGATGCCCTCAGTCTCAGGGAACAGGGGGCAGTGCAGAGCGATCACGTCGGAAGTACGCAGCAGGGTGTCCAGATCCACATAATCCCCGATTTCCTTCCCGTCCTCCCGGACGCTGCGGCTGTAGGCAATGACCTTCATGCCCAGGGCTCTGGCAATGCGGCCTGTAGCCTGGCCGATGCGGCCGAAGCCGATGATGCCCATGGTCTTGCCCTGCAGCTCGATCAGGGGGGAGTCCCAGAAGCACCAGTCCGGGTTGGACGCCCAGCGGCCCTGATGGACGGCCTGGCTGTGGTGGGCCACATGGTGGCAGACCTCCAGCAGCAGCGCGATGGCAAACTGGGCCACGGCGGCGGTGCCGTAGGTGGGCACGTTGCTGACGGGGATTCCCTTCTCCGCGGCGGCCCTGCAGTCGATCACGTTGTAGCCCGTGGCCAGAACGGAGATGAATCTGATGTTGGGGCAGGCCTCCAGCACCCTTTTGCTGATGGGCACCTTGTTGACGAACACCACCTGGGCGTCGCCGATCCGCTCTATGACCTCGTCCTCGCTGCCGGTCCGGTCATAGACCGTCAGTTCCCCAAATTCCCGCAGGCTGTCCCAGCTCAGATCGCCGGGGTTCTCGGTGTATCCGTCAAGCACGACCATTTTCATAACGCAAACCTCATTCTCTGTAAAAAATATCATTGTCCTACAACGTACAACGTAGGACAATGATAACACAGTATTGAATAAATGGCAAGGCTCAGGCTGAGGGCA
>JALFOM010000133.1 GCA_022782265.1 Clostridiales bacterium
AATCCAAAATCCTTTGTGAAAAACAAGTTTTCCAAAGAACATCACCCCCAAAAACGATCCAGATTGTGCTCTGGGGGGTCATTCCGCTTCCAACAAGCACAACGAGCGGCGTTATGAGTTCTACTGGGGTTGCAAGAGCCATGTACTGGTAGACTGCATTTCCGGCCTGCCTCTAAATGAGCTGACCACTCCGGCCAATATCATGGATTCCACTGTTATTGCTGATATCCTCACTGCAGTCAACCAGATCCTGCCCATCCGGGAGTATATCTTTCTTGCGGACAAAGGTTATGATGTGCGTGATCTCTACAACACTGTGAGAGATGTCTATGATGGAGAAGCCGTGATTCCGCTGAGCAAGAGAAGTACCAAAAAGTCAAAGAGATTGGCAGCCGGCAATCCCATTTGCGAAGCCGGACTGGCGATGAGCAAGGATGGTAGACGCTTGATGGACATGGCGGGTTCCGCCAGAAATTCTGCTGCCCTTTCCAGCAGCCCAAGGCAGCCGTCTGTCCCTGTAACCACAAAAAATGGAACAACGGAAAGAGAAAACGGGGCGGCACCAAATAGAAGGTCATTCCTTCTGGCTACAACGCTCCATTGACCGAGAGTGTCTGCGCTTCAAAAGGACCTATGCCCTGCGTACAGAATACGAACGCTACAATTCCCACTTCAAAGAAACCGGCTAGGAACGGCTTTGAATCCGTAATGGGCAGAGCGCGGCAAATATGAACACCCTTGCCCACATTTCGGTTTTGGCTGCGGCCTACGCCGCCGTACTCAGCAAATCGCCTCACTCCTGCCGAAACAAAAAAGCACTTCGAAGACCAGCCTGACAAACAGGACACAAATCCTTTCAGACGCAGATTCCCTCTGCGTCTTTTGGTGTTGCTTGCTATTGTGTGCTTCTCTGCTCGAATAGACTCACCTTGGACTGCCTGCCAAATCTGATCCACCGTTTTACTCATGGCTATGTTATATAATTAGCAAAATTATAGCATATTTCGAAGTTTTCGTCAAGAATTGATATACAAATCGTGAGAAAAGACGCATCGAACGCCAAGAGAGCAGGCCCGCAAAAAATTTCGGCGATTCGCCAAGAAAAAGCGGTATTTAATTGTGCAAGTAATAGAATATATACAAAGGTGTTGACTTTTTTCTGGAAATCACATATAAAAAAGTCAAATGGTTTGACCATTAAAAGGCCTGATAATTAATACCTACTCAACAAACCGCTTCGTGGCTTGTTCGTGCGGCGATTGTCGAACAATCTATCAAAAGGGCTGTTTTCAGCCCTTTTGATAGAATTCAGACATTGTTACAATGCGGCAGACACGGCAAAAATTTTGCAGAACTCCAGCAAGTCCAGGCAACTGCCGAACCGGCGGCAGCCCATATGAGCACCAGTCAGCCCCAGCCCCATCTTAAAAAGGGATCCCCGTGCCAGAAATACTGTGAGCCAATAATTTTGAGAGGAGAATTCATCATGACTGTACCTGTGAAAAAATGGCTGGACAAAATTCCTGGCGGTATCATTATTGTGCCGCTGTTCCTAGGGTGCCTCATCAATACGTTTTTCCCTGCGGCGCTGCAAATTGGCAGCTTTACCACCGGCATCGTGAAAGGCACTAGCGCCTTGGTGGGTCTGTTCTTTGTCTGCATGGGCGCACAGCTGGACCTCAAATGCGCACCGCAGGCCATGAAGACGGGCTTTACCATCACCATCGTAAAGTTTGCCGTCAGCGTGGCGATCGGCCTGTTAGCCGCGCGTTTCTTTAACAACAGCCTGTTTGGCCTGAGCGCCCTTGCTATCATTGCAGCGGCTTCCAACTCAAACGGTGCGCTCTTCGGCGCCCTCACAAAGACCTATGGCTCCGAGTCCGACCAGGGCGCAGTCGCCATCATTTCCCTGAACGATGGCCCGTTCTTGACCATGGTGGCTATGGGCACCGCGGGTCTGGCCAGCATTCCCTACATGACGCTGGTGGCTTCCATCGTTCCCCTGTTGCTGGGCATCATCCTGGGTAATCTGGACCCCCATATGCGCAAATGCCTCAGCAACGGCGGCGAGGTGACCATCATGGTTCTGGGCTTTGCCCTGGGTGCCAACATGAGCCTCCAGCAGGTGGCAAAGGGCGGCGTGTCCGGCATCATTCTGGGTTTGATCACCGTGTTTATCGGCGGCGTTTTCAATATCTTCTTTGACAAGCTCACTGGCGGCTCCGGTATCGCAGGTTCTGCAATCTCCAGCGTGGGCGGAAATGCCGTTGCGACTCCGGCCGCCCTGGCAGCGGTGGACGCTACTCTGGCGGAGACTGCGGCCATCGCAACGCCCCAGGTGGCTGCCGCCGTGGTCGTGACCGCTATCATCTGCCCCTTTATGACCAACTGGATCAGCAAGCGGAACGGAAACAAGAAAAAGGCCACATTTTCCCAGATAGAGGAAGGGGTCTCCAGCGAAGACAATACATATTGACCCACGTTTCTAAACTGTATTTTAATTTTTTAACAAATCTATGTATAAAAGGAGTGCGCACGGATATGAAAATCGGTTTCCTGGGTATGGGCGTCATGGGTCTGCCCATGGCAAAGAATCTGCTGAAAAAATCCGGCTGTGAGATTTTGGGTTACGACGTGATGGAAAAGCAGCGGGAGGGCTTCATCGCCGCCGGCGGCACCGTTGCAGAGCCGGAGGAGATATACAAAACCTGCGACGTCATCATGCAGATCCTGCCCACCCACGCCATCATCCGGGACAGCGTGGAAAAGGCCGTCAAATACGGCAAGCCCGGTCGCATCATCGTGGACCTGAGCTCCACAGCTCCTGACATCATTCAGGAGCTGTACAAGCTGGCGAAGGACGCCGGTATGTACCTGCTGGATTCTCCCATCAGCGGCGGCAACCCCATGGCCATTGCCGGTACCCTGGCCATCATGACCGGCGGCGACAAGGAGGCCTTCGAGGAGGTAAAGCCCCTGCTGGAGTGTATGGGCACCCCCGTGTACGTGGGCGGCCCTGCCAGCGGCAGCGTCACCAAGCTGGTAAACAACATGGTGGCCGGCGCCTATCTGGTGGCTATGGCCGAGGGCTATGCCTTCGCCGCCAAGGCGGGCATTGACCTCCAGACCACCTTCGAGGCCACCCGCGGCGGCTTCGCCGGAGGTCCCCTCTATGACAACAAAATTCCCAAGCTCATTCACCGGGACTACGAGCCCGGCGCCCGGGTGGCCGTCCACCGCAAGGACATCCTGAACGCAAAACACTATGCCCACCACTTGGGCGTGGATACACCCATGACCGACGTAGTGCTGCAGGTGATGGACTGGATGAACGACAACGGCCACATTGACGAGGATCAGATCGCCATGGTAAAGTATTACGAAGACAAAATGGGCGTGACGGTGGGTAGCGCCGACTGACCCTGCCCCACGGAGGTGGATGGAATATGGAAGCTGTCCGATATCCTGTATGCGATGCGTGTCTATCTGTCCGGTTCACGCCAGAAAGGTCAGCAGTCTTATGACCTCTATTGCTGCAGCGGCAATAAAGAAGGCCTGCTCCGTTGAAAAAGCAAATGAATTGTTTATATAAGGCCGTTTCTTATTATTCCACCCCCTCCCAACCTATTTAGATTGGGAGGGGGAATTTATACACTACATTTTCACAAATCCCATTGATTGAGTTCATCATGCCATACTATGAACAAATCAGCAACAGGCACGATTGGCAAAGCCAACGGCACCGAAAACGGGCAAAAATCAGGGGAAAGAGATAAAAATGATTCCAAAAACGAGTAAAAAAGCAGCGCCGAGCGGGGAATCCTGCTCGGTGCTGCCCTGTTCTATAGGGTACTTTCGCCGTATTGGTCAGTATATTAGTCAGGCCTGACCAATACGGTGACCAATATACAAAATTTAAGCAAAAATAAAGAAAAGTTCCTGATTTCTTGCGAAATCAGGAACTTTTTGGTGGAGACTACTGGACTCGAACCAGTGACCTCCTGCGTGTGAAGATTCGATAGGGCGGCCTTCTACGGGATTTCGGGAGAATAAAGCGGGGTTGCCGCAGGATTTTCACACCCGCAGATACGTTTTTCTCCGTTGTTTCCGCCCCGGTTTTTCTGTTCGTGGGTCACGGCGTGGGTCATACAGCTTTTAATCTGGCGTGTGGATGCCGCTTCATCAGGCTGGAAACAAGGAGTACGGAGAGAATCCCGCCGGTGAGC
>JALFOM010000006.1 GCA_022782265.1 Clostridiales bacterium
CTGGGTCTGCCCTATCAGAGCATCTTTGCCGGGGAGGTACAGATCGGTGACCGGAAGATCGAGGGCAGCCAGCTCAAATGGTCCGTGTTCCATGATTTCCCGGCCGGGAAAATGTACGCAGTGGTACAGGAATTTGTATTCCCCTTTATCAAAAATCTGCACAGCAGCAAGGAGAGCGCTTATTCCAAATATATGGGCGACGCTATTTTTAAGCTGCCCACTCCCCTGCTGCTGGACAAAGTGGTAACGGCGCTGGACGAAATCTACCGGCTGATGAACGAAGCCCAGAGCAGCGACGTGCGGGGCGACGTGTACGAATATCTGCTGTCCAAGCTGTCCCAGTCCGGCGTCAATGGCCAGTTCCGCACACCCCGCCATATCATCCGTATGATGGTGGAGCTGATGCAGCCCGGGCCTGAGGATGTAATCTGCGACCCGGCCTGCGGCACTTCCGGCTTCCTGGTGTCCGCCGGGGAGTATCTGAAAGAAAACTACAAGGAAGAGATCTTCTTCAACAAGCAGAAGAAGGACCACTACATGAACCACATGTTCCACGGCTACGACATGGACCGCACCATGCTGCGCATCGGCGCCATGAACATGATGACCCACGGGGTGGAAAATCCTGTCATTGAATACCGGGACAGCTTGTCCGACCAGAACCCGGACAGGGAGAAATACACGCTTATTCTGGCAAATCCCCCTTTCAAGGGCAGTCTGGACGCGGACACCGTTTCCCCTGATCTGCTGAAGGTATGCAAGACCAAGAAGACGGAACTGCTGTTTCTGGCCCTGTTTCTGCGGATGCTGAAAGTAGGCGGTCGGGGCGCTGTCATCGTGCCTGACGGGGTGCTGTTCGGCTCCTCCACGGCTCACAAAGCCATACGCAAGGAACTGGTGGAGGGCAACCGGCTGGAGGCGGTCATCTCCATGCCCTCCGGCGTGTTCAAGCCCTACGCAGGTGTGTCCACCGGTATTCTGGTGTTCACCAAGACCGGCCACGGCGGTACCGACAAGGTGTGGTTTTACGATATGCAGGCTGATGGCTTCAGCCTGGACGACAAGCGCAGCCCGGTGCAGGAGAACGATATCCCGGACATTATCGCCCGGTTCAAGTCCCTCTCCGCCGCCGGTGGCGGCACCTCTCCCAAAGGGGGAGGCAAGCCGGAGCCGGAAAATGGTGGGGACACTTATAACGAATCCGCCAATCCCCGCACAGCCAAGTCCTTCTTTGTCCCCAAAGCGGAGATCGTGGAAAACGGCTACGACCTCTCCATCAACAAGTATAGAAAGACGGAGTATAAGCCCGTGGAGTACCCTTCCACCCAGGAAATCATGGCAGATTTGCATGAGTTGGAGATGCAAATTACTCAGGGACTGGCAGAGTTGGAGGGGATGCTGTGATGGTAAGGTTAGGGGATATTTGCAAAAAAGGTTCGTCGTCTGTGGCTCAAAAGGATTTGGAAAGCTGCGACGGTACTTATCCAATTTATGGAGCGAGTGGAATTATTAGAAATGTAAACTTTTATCATCAAGAAAATCCATATGTGGCAGTTGTAAAAGACGGTGCTGGTGTTGGCAGGGTGATGAAATTACCTGCAAAGTCCTCAGTTATCGGGACAATGCAGTATATTATTCCAAATGACGGTATCAATGTGAGTTATTTGGCATATGCGCTTGAACACATGGGCCTTTCAAAATACTACACAGGTGCCACAATCCCTCATATCTATTTTAAGGATTATTGCAATGAAATCTTGCCAGAGCACACAAAAGAAGAGCAATGCCATATCGCAGATTTGTTGGACAAGGTCAGCGACTTGATTTTTCTCCGCAAGCAGCAGCTTGCCAAGTTGGACGAGTTGGTCAAATCCCGATTTGTCGAACTGTTTGGTGATGTGATACGCAACAGCAAAGTATGGCAAATGCGAGTGTTTGCAGATATTGCATCTTCTCGATTAGGAAAAATGCTGGATGCCAAACAGAACACCGGCAGATGCAGCTATCCGTACTTGGCAAATTTCAATGTACAGTGGTTTAGATTTAATATTGAAAATCTGAATCAAATGGATTTTGATGAAGATGATCGAGCAGAATTTGAACTAAAGGATGGCGATCTTCTGGTATGTGAGGGCGGCGAAATCGGGCGTTGTGCTGTGTGGCATAACGAAATACAGCCGTGCTTTTTCCAGAAAGCCCTTCACAGAGTACGGTGTAATCGCCAAATTATTCATCCGGATTATCTGGCATGGTGGTTTAAGTACAATTGCGATCATGACGGCTTTGCGGCTATTGCTGGAGCGAAAGCTACTATAGCACATTTGCCGGGAGTTAAGTTAAAGCAATTACAGGTAGCTGTTCCTCCACTGGAACTTCAGGAACAATTTGCCTCCTTCGTCGAACAGACCGACAAATCAAAATTGGCAGTCCAGCAGAGTCTGGATAAGCTGGAATTAGTGAAAAAATCCTTGATGCAGAAATATTTTGGGTGAGGTGAAATATATGGGTGAATTTAGAGTTGTTCCCAATATTGAATTTAGCGATGCATATGAACAAGCAAAAGCGGATACACTCAAAGCCAAAGCATCTATTGAAAGGTTGACAGCCGATCAGCAGAAAAAATTGGTAAGAGAACTGTTCGGCATGGAAGCAGTAGATATGTTCTCCCGAATTATTCAGAACAGATGAGGATGCAAGGGAGGTTTTGATATGGTACCATCCTGTTTGGATGCAATCGATGCAATCGCATCCGTAATAAATTCAATTCCCATCATCAGGAAACTAAGTCATGGGCTCAATATTGAAGTGGAGTTTCCTATAAAGAACGGCAATATTCTTCTTTTAACGGCCTATAACAATACCGACTATGATAATGAGATCGAATCCGTGAATTTTTATAAAGGACGTCCATCGAGTGCATTGTCCTCAATCTTCTATTCACTTGATCTGCAAGATTGCAATCATGACACCAACCCAAATACAGGGAATATAATTGTTCAAAAGAGAAGTCATGTCGAGATATCGATTCCGTGCCAATATATCACCTGTAATTATGCGAATATTGGCGAAGCAATTGGAAAACCATATGATAAAATATATCTTGCCGTTAGAGACAGACGCGGAAAGATCTATCACAAGAATACGGGACGAAATATAGATTTCTTTAGAATTCTTGGAAAGCAAGGGGAAACTGAAAATCACGAATGAGGTGATACACCATGACCAACTTTGACATCTTTACCTCCACGCCGGAGTTTGAGCTCTTCGCCTCCGTGGCGGTGTCGGCGGAGAAAATTCTACATATCGACCCGGCGGCCTGTGTGCTGAATTGCCGGCGGGCGATGGAGTTTGCCGTCAAGTGGATGTATTCCGTGGACGGCTCTCTGGTGCTGCCCTATGACGACCGGCTGGTTTCTCTGATGGATAACGAGGATTTCCGGGACATCGTTGGTCAGGACATCTGGCGCAGAATGAAGCTGATCCGCACCCTGGGCAACAACGCCGCCCACACGGGGAAGAAAATCAGCGAGGAGCAGGCGGCGCTGTGTCTGGAAAACCTCTTTATCTTTCTGGACTTCGTGGCCTACTGCTACGGCACGGACTACACCGAGCGGACCTTTGACCCTGCGCTCTTAAAGGACGAGCCTGCCGCTCCGCCAACCGTTGAAACGGAAGCCGAGGTCAAACTGGAGCAGCTCATGGCGGAGAATGCCGCTCTGAGAGAAGAGCTGACTGCCCGCCGTGCCGAGCAGCAGCAGACCTATGTACCCAAGCCGCTGGACCTCAGCGAGTACAAGACCCGCAAGATCTACATCGACGCCATGCTGCTGGACGCCGGCTGGACAGAGGGGCGGGACTGGCTCAACGAGGTAGAGCTGCCCGGTATGCCCAACAAGAGCGAGGTGGGCTATGCCGACTATGTGCTCTATGATGATACCCACAAGCCCCTGGCCGTGATTGAGGCCAAACGCAGCTGTGTGGATGTGAGCAAGGGCCGCCAGCAGGCCAAGCTCTACGCCGATTTGCTTGAAAACAAATATGGCCGCCGCCCTGTGATCTTTCTCTCCAACGGTTTTGACACCCGTATCGACGATGGAAAATATCCAGAACGCCGTGTCGCTGCCATATATTCCAAGCGCGATCTGGAAAAGTTATTTAATCTGCGCGCCATGCGCACCAGTCTTGCCCATGTGATGGTGAATAAGAAAATCGCCGGACGCTGGTATCAGGAGAGCGCCATCAAGGCCGTCTGCGACAGCCTTGACAGGAAAAACCGCCGTAAGGCTCTGCTGGTAATGGCCACCGGCTCCGGCAAGACCAGAACGGTCATCGCCCTGTGCGAAGTGTTGCTGCAGCATGGGTGGGTGAAGAACATCCTGTTTTTGGCGGACCGCAATTCGCTGGTGACCCAGGCCAAGCGCAGCTTTGTGAATCTGCTGCCTGACCTCTCCGTTACCAATCTGTGCGAGGAAAAGGACAACTACTCCGCCCACTGCGTGTTCTCCACCTATCAGACCATGATAAACTGCATCGACGCGGTCAAGGACGAACAAGGGAAGCTGTTTACCTGCGGCCACTTTGATCTGGTCATATGTGACGAGGCCCACCGCTCCATCTACAACAAGTACCGGGACATTTTCAGCTATTTTGACGCCCCGCTGGTGGGGCTGACCGCCACGCCCAAGGACGAGATCGACAAGAACACCTACGAGGTCTTTGAGCTGGAGAGCGGCGTACCCACCTATGGCTACGAACTGGCCCAGGCAGTCAAAGACGGCTTTCTGGTGGACTTCCTGTCAGTAGAAACTAAGCTGAAGTTCATGGAGGAAGGTATTGCCTATGATGAGCTGTCCGACGAGGACAAAGCCGCCTATGAAGACACCTTTGAGGATGAAAACGGCGAGCTGCCGGAGCGCATCAGTTCCTCGGCGCTGAATGAATGGGTCTTTAACGAGGACACCATCAAGGAAGTACTGAATATTCTAATGACCAATGGTCTACGTATCAATTACGGGGAGACACTGGGGAAAACCATCATCTTTGCCAAAAGCCATACCCACGCGGAAAAAATATTCGAGATATTCAATCGGGAATATCCTCATCTGCCCGGCTATGCCAAGGTCATTGACAACTACATGACCTATGCCCAAAGCGCCATTGATGAGTTTTCAGACCCGAAAAAACTGCCGCAGATCGCCATTTCTGTTGACATGCTGGACACCGGTATTGACGTGCCGGAGGTGCTGAACCTGGTATTTTTCAAAAAAGTCATGAGCAAGGCAAAGTTCTGGCAAATGATTGGCCGCGGTACGCGCCTGTGTCCCGGCTTGATGGACGGCGCGGATAAAGAGAAGTTTTATATCTTTGACTTCTGCGGAAACTTCGCGTTCTTTCGCATGAGCAAGGGCAAAGCCACAGCAAATCAGCTGCCTTTGCAGGGGGCCATTTTCAATCTGAAAACCCAGATTGCATATAAGCTCCAGGACTTGGCTTACCAGACGGAGGAGCTTATCCCCTTTCGCAAATCGCTGGTGGATGATCTGGTGGGCAAGGTGCGGGAGCTGAACCGAGAAAATTTTGCCGTCCGTCAGCATTTGAAATATGTGGAGTTATATTCAGCTCCGGAAAACTACAATGCCCTCAGCTATGAGGACACGCTGCTTATCGGCGAAGAACTGGCTCCCCTGATCGAGCCCGATAAGGATGACGCCCAGGCCGTGCGCTTCGACGCGCTGATGTATGGTATCGAGCTGGCATACCTTGTGGGGAAAAAGTACAACCGCGCCCGAAAGGACTTGTTTAAAAAGGTTGGCGATATCGCTTCTGTCGCGAATATCCCGGAGATAAATGCCCAATCTGAGCTGATCGACAAGATACTTCACACAGATTATCTTGACAACGCGGGTATCAATGAGTTTGAGCATATCCGCAAAAGTCTGCGGGAGCTGATGAAATATATCCCCCGCGTCCACATCAGCTACACCACAAACTTTGATGATGAAATTCTGTCTGTGGAATGGAACGAGGCAGACCTGGAAAACGACGATTTGAAAAATTATAAGGCCAAGGCAGAGTTCTATATACGTCAGCATCAGGATGAGGCTGCTATTGCGAAGCTGAAAGGCAACATTCCCCTTTCCGCTGAAGATGTGGTTTCGCTGGAGAGGATACTCTGGAGCGAAGTCGGTACAAAAGAGGATTACGAGGCTGAGGTGGGTTCCAAACCTTTGGGCGAATTTGTCCGCGAGATTGTGGGACTTGACATGAAAGCGGCAAAGGAAGCCTTTTCCGAATACCTCAACGACACATGTCTGGACAGCCGCCAAATATACTTTGTCAATCAAATCGTGGAGTATATCGTACATAATGGTCTGATGAAAGACCTGTCTGTCCTGCAGGAGTCCCCGTTCACCGATCAGGGCAGTATTGTTGAGGTATTTACCGACATAAACGTTTGGCTTGGGATCAGGACTATCATAAAGAGCATAAATGCCAACGCCTGTGTCGCATAAACCGCATCCACAACATAAAGAACGTCTCACGGCGCAAACCGTGAGACGTTTTCATCATTTACTGGGAAGGACCACAGTAAAGCGGCAGCCGCCGCCGATGCGGTTTTCCACAGAGACCCGGCCTTTATTGGCATCCACAATGCGCTTTACCAAAGCAAGACCCAGGCCGTTGCCCTCCTCCTTATGGGAGCTGTCCGCCTGGTAAAAGCGGTCGAAAATATGTTTTTTGGCCTCCTCGTCCACACCGGGGCCGCTGTCCTCCACGGTGACGGTGATCTCCCCGTCCCGCTGCTTCATTTTTATGCCAATGTAGCCGCCCGGCGGGTCGAATTTGATGGCGTTTCCGATGATATTATTCCACACATGCATCAGCATACTCTCATCGCCGGTATATTCCACCCGCTCCAGATCCACATCAAACTCGATATCCTTCTCCTCCCATTTCGGCTCCAACAGCACCACGGACTGCCGGATCTGCTCATCCAGGCGGAAGGTGCTGCACCGGCTCTGGATCACCTGATTGTCCACCTTGGACAGCAGCAGGATATTGCCTACAAGGCCGGAGAGACGCTTTGTATTGAAAAGGATCTTCTCCACATACCGGGCCATTTCCGGGGAAAGATTTTCATCCCCCTGGAGCAGCGTGGCATAGCCCTCAATGGCGTTGATGGGCGTTTTAAACTCGTGGGAGACGTTGGAGACAAAGTCCGTCTGCAAAATCTCCGTGGCGCCCAGCTCCTTGGCCATCAGATTGAAGTTTGCGTAGATATCCTCTATCTCCCTGATGCCCTTATCCGCCGTCAGGCGGACGCTGAAGTCCCCGCCGGCTACCTTGTTCATGGCCTCTCCCAACTGGGTGATGGGGCCAAAAAACCACTTTCCCAGAAATGCGGATATGGACGCGCCGATCAGCAGGCTGAGCAAAACCTGCCATACGGTTAGCGGCAGCAGGATATTTCCCTTTGCCACAAGATTCAGGATTACCCCCAGAATGACCGCGACCACAACGCTTATGGCTATCTCTACCATAACAATGAGCGTGAAATACAGCCGCAGATTGAAGCGGAAACCAAAGCGCTTTTTCTTCATTGCTTTACTACCTTATAGCCCACACCGCGCATGGTGACGATCTTAAAATCCGGGTTGTCCCGGAACCGATCACGAAGCCTGCCGATATGTACATCCACCGTATGGGTGTCGCTGTCGGACTCATAGCCCCAGATATCGTCCATCAGCTGCTGACGGGTGAAGATCCGCCCGGGGAAAGAGGCCATCTTATAAAGGAGCATGAACTCCTTCTGGGGCAGCACCATGCTCTCCCCGTTGCAGGTAACAGTCAGGGAGTCGCACTCCAATACGGTATTGCCGATGGTCTGCCGCCGCTCGTTAATCATCTGGGCCCGGCGGAGCAGTGCGCCCACCCGGAGCACCATCTCATTCACGTTGACGGGCTTGACCATATAATCGTCCGTGCCGGAGAGAAAGCCCAGGCGCATATCGTCAAAGGCGTCCTTGGCGGTAATCATCATCACGGGCGTGTTGATCCCCGCCTGGCGCAGAGAGCTTACCAGCTCGTAGCCGTCCATGACCGGCATCATGATATCGGAAATAATCAGATCGTAATAGCCCTTGTCAATGGCGTCCAGAGCCTCTTTCCCGTCCGCCACGCCGGTGACGGCATAGCCGTTTTTCATCAGCACATGCTGAAAAAGCTGACGCAGCTCCTTGTCATCCTCCGCAATCAATATTCTGAACATACAGCGCCTCCCGAAAGATACTTGTTTTTTTCATTATACAAATATAGTCCCCTTTTTTCAATCATTCATCAACCAAAGTTCAAGGATAATTGAAAAAGGCCCGGTTAAACCGGACCTTTAGAAAAATCAGGATTCTTTTTTTACCTTGCCAAGTCTGGGGATAATGATGAGAGCCAGAACGCCGCCGATCAGGGCCGTGACGCCCTGGGGCCAGGAAAACATAACGGACAGGGCCGCCACCTGCTTTTCGGCAACGGTGCCCAGCGCTTTTAAAACGGCGGGCACGCACACCCAGAGGAAAGCGCACTTCACCACAGCGGCAAGGATCACCGCCGGGATGCGAAGCTCCTGCCGCCTGCCGGACACGAGGCCGAAAACCAGGGCCAATATGGCGTTGCCGCAGCCCACCACCGGCACCACCGCCAGTACGGCAGGGCCGATGCCGATCAGGGATGCCAGTATTGAGGACAGAAAACCAATAATAACCCCGGACAGAATGCCCACATGGGCGGTAAAGACAAACAAAACACAGTTAACAAGGCTTCCGGTGACCAGCTGGGTCACGGAGAAGGGGCCTGCGATGACGGCCCCGGCAGGCAGCAGCTTACCGATGAGCTGGGCCAGAATAACAAGGGCAATGCCGATGGCCGTGCGGGCTATAAACTGAACAGTGCGGTCTCCCTTTTTCATTCCTTGGTTGCCTCCTCCAGCCGTCCGGCAAAGCTGCTCTCATCCGCGTGCTTTTTCTCCGCCGCGTCCTTATAGGCCTTGATGCCCGCCGCGGCAGCGGCCACGGGAGCAATGGTCCCCGCGCCGGCCACGCAGCCGCCGATGCAGCCCATGCCCTCCAGCAGATAACCGTTTCTCTTTCCGGCCTTGGCCATCAGCAGCATCTTGCGGCACTCCCGCAGCCCGTCGCCGTACTCGATCTTGACTTCCCTTTTCGGGTCAATTTTCCTGATATAATCCACCACCGCCGCCGCGACGCCGCCGCCCACGGCAAAGCCCCGGCCTGCGCCGGTTCCCTCTGTAAAGTCCTTGTCGCATTCGTCGGGCTGAAGCGTGACAAAGTTCACATCCTTTGCGGCAAACATGCCCTGAAGCTCTTCAAAGGTCAGCACAAAGTCCACATCGGAGCGCACAGAACGGCGGGACGCCTCCAGCTTCTTTGCGGCGCAGGGGCCCACAAAGACGATCTTTGCCTCCGGATGGTCCTTTTTGATCAGCCGCGCGGTAATGACCATGGGCGTAAGGGCCATGGAGATGTAGTCGGAAAACTCGGGGAAAAGCTTCTTTGCCATCACGCTCCAGGCGGGGCAGCAGGAGGTGGCCATAAAGGGCTGCTTCTCCGGCACCTTGTCCAGGAAGTCATGGGCCTCTTCTATGGTGCACAGGTCTGCGCCGATGGCCACTTCCACCGTGTCGGAAAAGCCCAGGACGCGCATGGCCTTGCGCAGCTTTGCCGGCGTGGCCTCCTTGCCGAACTGGTTGACAAAGGCGGGAGCCATGATGGCGATGACCTCTGTGCCGGATTTGATGGCCTGAATGAGCTGGAAAATCTGGCTCTTGTCGGCAATGGCGCCGAAGGGGCAATTGACCAGGCACATGCCGCAGGAGACGCATTTATTGTAGTCGATCTGGGCGCGGCCCATCTCGTCGGAGCCGATAGCGTCCATGCCGCAGGCCTTGGCACAGGGGCGCTCGATGCGGCTGATGGCGTCGTAGGGGCACTGGTTCAGGCATTTGCCGCATTTGATGCACTTGCTCTGGTCAATGCTGCTTTTCCCGTCCCGGATGATGATGGCCCCCTTGGGGCAGACCGCCTGGCAGGGGTGGGAGAGGCAGCCCTGGCAGTTGGAGGAGACACGGATCTCCTTGGGCGGGCAGGCGTTGCAGGCAAACTTGATGACGTTGACTAGAGGCGGCTCATAGTATTTCTCCGGGATGTTGGCCTCCTCAATGCCATCGCTGGCAGGGCCGTACTCCTCGGCAGGCCGCAGAGGCAGGCCGCAGGCCAGCCGAAGCCGTTCTGTGACGATGGCTCTCTCCAGGAAAACATTGCTCCTGTATTTTGCCACTTCGCCGGGTACGATCTTGTAGGGTATCCTGTCGATACGGGAGTAGTCTCCCCCCTCGTAGGCCAGGCGGGCGACCTCCTCAAATACACTTTTTCGGATATCGTCGACTACGCTGTGAATCCCTCTCATTTTTATCCCTCCGTGATGCTCTTTTTCGTTAACAAGTTAACATGGAATATCACAAGAAAAGCATGACACAAAAGTATCATGCTTTTTTCATCCGCCGTCATTGCGGATTCTGTGGAGCTGGTAATGTGACTCGAACACACGACCTGCTGATTACGAATCAGCTGCTCTACCGACTGAGCTATACCAGCATTTGCTTGGGGTATTTTATCATATAAAGTCAGGGAAGTCAACCGATAAAGTGGAAATTACCATGAGTATAAACCTGTTACCATTCCCCTTCCGCCGGATGATTGTCCGGGCCGAATTGGCAATATTTTCACCCCGTTTTTTCGGTATTTTTCCGGAAAACCACCTGTTTTTTAACTCTCGTTCTTCCGGATGAAAAAGTTACATAATCATTTTTTATAATTATTTTTCAAATAGTTATCAACATTTCCAACACAGTTTTCAACACCCGGAATTTCCCGGGATATCAAGGTTTTTGGGGGAAAACGTCAGAAAAAGGCGAGGGCGCAAATCAAAAATAGTTACAAAAAAGCGACACTTTTTTGTTAACATAAAAATGTTTCCGCTGTTTTATAAAGAGATCATTCCGGAATCGGCAAAAGACACATAGTCATCCCCCGCCACAATAATATGGTCGTCCAGAGGAATGCCCACAAGCTTCAGCGCGGAGGCGATCTCGACGGTTATGCGCTCATCCTCTCTTGAGGGCAGGGCGACGCCGCCCGGGTGGTTATGGGCCAGAATTACCGAGCTTGCCCGGTTTCTCACGGCTGTCTCCACCACCTTTCTCACGCTGATATTCACGGCATTGACCGCGCCGCTGCCCAGACTGGCACAGGCAATCACGCTCTTTTTGGCATCCAGGCACAGCAGCAGGGCCTTCTCATCCTTTTCAAACATCAGCCTGGGCACCAGATAGCTTCCCGCATCGGTGGAGCTTGCAATTGTGGAGAGGCAGCTTCCTTTTTCCATCAGATACCGGCGTGTGATCTGGGGGACAAGGGAGATCAGAAGGGCAGTATTCTCCCCTATCCCCGGCACGGCTTCAAGCTCCGGGACAGAGGCCTCAAATACCTTGTCCAGCGCGCCGAAGTGGTCCAGCAGCGCGTGGGCAAGTTCATTTGTATCTTTTCTCGGGATAGCATAGAAAAGCAGCAGTTCAAGCACGTTTACGTCATTAAAATTGTCCAGACCGTGATCCCTGTAACGCGCTTTCATTCTGCTTCTGTGTCCTTCGTGTACGCCCATTACGTTTAACCCCAGTCCAAATTGATTTTTTACAGATCCATGGTTGCGTATGCGTTCAGATCGCTGCCGCCCCTTACGCCGGCAAGATATTCATAGTATGCCTGTGCCCCGATCATGGCGCCGTTGTCTCCGCAGAGCTTCAGCGGTGGGATATAGAGCTTGTATCCCCGCTTTTCCGCGGCGGCCTTAAAGTCGGCGCGGATGCGGGAATTGGCGGCCACACCGCCGGCCACCACAATTTTATCATAGCCCAGCTCCTTTGCCGCCATCATGGTTCTGGGCACAAGGCTGTCGCTGACGGCCCTGGTGAAGGAGGCCGCCAGACCCGGCCGGTCGATCTCCTCGCCCTTCTGCTCCGCGTTGTGCACAAGGTTGATTACCGCGGTCTTCAACCCGGAAAAGCTCATGTCATAGGGGCTGCCCTCCACATGGGCGATGGGGAAAGTGTATTTGCTGTCGTCCCCGCCCTGGGCCAGCTCATCTATGGGTCTTCCGCCCGGATAGGGCAGGCCCAGCACTCTGGCCGTCTTGTCAAAGCACTCCCCTGCCGCGTCGTCCCGGGTAGCGCCGATGATCTTCATGTCCGTATAGCCCCGCACATCCACCAAAATGGTGTTGCCGCCGGATATGGCAAGGCAGAGGAAGGGCGGCTCCAGCTCCGGGTAGGCCAGATAGTTGGCAGCAATATGGCCCCGGATATGGTGTACGGGGATCAGGGGTACGCCCAGCGCCAGGGCGCAGGACTTGGCAAAGTTCACGCCCACCAGCACAGCGCCGATCAGCCCCGGCGCATAGGTGACGGCCACGGCGTCAATGTCCTTTCTGGTGATCCCCGCCCGCTCAATGGCCCGCTGGGCCAGAATGGAGATGGACTCCACATGGCAGCGGGAGGCAATCTCCGGCACTACGCCGCCGTAGACCGCGTGCAGGTCCGCCTGGGAAAAAATCTGGTCGGTGAGTATCTTCCGTCCGTCCTCCACCACCGCCACGGCGGTCTCGTCACAGGAGGACTCAAATGCAAGTATCTTCAAATTCTGCGCCTCATTTCAAAAATTTCGTCATCAGTACAGCATCTTCCGTCGGAGATGCGTAATATTTTTTTCTCAACCCCACGGGGACAAAGCCGTGCTTTGCGTACAGGGCCTTTGCCGCCTCGTTCCCCGCCCTGACTTCAAGGGTCACAAAGGCCAGCTCACGGCTGACGGCGCGGCGCAAAAGCTCCGCAATCAGCGCGTCGCCTATGCCCTGCCTGCGCCAGTCGGGCGACACGGCCACGTTGGCAATATAGCCCTCGTCCAGCACGCACATCATCCCCACATAGCCCACAGGCCGCCCCTCATGCAGGGCCGCGAGAAATTCGTGCTGCTCATCCGGCAGCTGGCTCAAAAGCTGCTCTCTTGTCCATGGCTGGGAAAAGCACTGCTTTTCCAGCTCCTCGATGGCCTCAATATGCGCAATGGCGGCGTCGGCAACACAGAAATCCATCAGTGCGCCTCCGCCCAGCTGTGGCCGATATGGGCGTCCACCGTCAGGGGAACGGACAGCTCGGCGGTGTGCTCCATCTCGGTTTTCAGGATCTCCCGCACCCGCTCCGCCTCGTCCTCCGGGCACTCCACGATCAGCTCGTCGTGCACCTGGAGAATCAGCTTTGCCCGGAGCTTCTCCTCCTTCAGCCGCCGGTACACATTCACCATGGCAAGCTTGATGATGTCCGCCGCCGTGCCCTGGATGGGCATATTCAGCGCCACGCGCTCACCGAAGGAACGGGTGTTGAAATTGCTGCTTTTCAGCTCCGGCAGGCTGCGCCTCCGGCCGTAGAGGGTGGACACATAGCCGTCCTCTCTGGCCTGCTCCACAATGGACTTCATATAATCCCGGACGCCGTGGTATTTTTCCAGATAGGCGTCCATATAGGCCTTGGCCTCGCTGGGCCAGACGCCGATGTCCTGGGCCAGGGAGAAGGCGGAGATACCGTAGACAATGCCGAAATTGACGGCCTTGGCCCGGCTTCGCAAGGTGGGCGTCACCTCCGCCAGGGGTACGTTGAACACATTGGAGGCGGTGACGGCATGGAAGTCCTCGCCGCTTAAAAAGGCGTCCCGCATGGTCTGGTCCCCGGAGATATGGGCCAGAAGCCGCAGCTCGATCTGGCTGTAGTCCGCGTCCACAAGGCTCATGCCGGGAGAGGCCACAAACATCTTCCGGATCTGGGCGCCCAGCTGCTTTCTCACCGGGATGTTCTGGAGATTGGGCTCCGTTGAGGAGAGCCGCCCGGTGGCGGTGACGGTCATCTGGAAATTGGTGTGGATACGTCCGTCGGGGCTGATGACCTTCAACAGCCCGTCGGCATAGGTGGATTTCAGCTTGGTGAGCATACGGTATTCCAGCACCTGATCCACAATGGGGTGCTTGCCCTGCAGCTTTTCCAGCACGTCTGCATTAGTGCTCCAGCCGGTCTTGGTCTTTTTCCCGGAGGGCAGCATCAGCTCGTCAAAAAGCACCTGGCCCAGCTGCTTGGGGGAGTTGATGTTAAATTCGTGCCCCGCCTCGTTCCATATGCTCTCCTGCAAGGCGGCGATGCCGGCGTTCAGGCTCTCTCCGAAATCATAGAGGGCCTTCCGATCCACAAAGAAGCCTGTTTTCTCCATCTCCGCCAGCACTTGGCAGAGGGGCAGCTCAACGGAGGTATACAGCTCCTCCATGCCCAGCTCTTTCAGCTTTTCCTGTAACGGCTCGTACAGCCGGTACACGGCCTCCGCGCCATCCAGCTCCCTTCCGGCGTAGCGCACGGAGATGCGGGGCAGAGAATAATCGCTCTCGGTGGCCTCCAGCAGATAGGCGGCCAGAGCCGTATCGAACAAAAAGCCCTCGGTCTCCAGCCCCTCGGCCAGAAGCAGACCCATCAGATTCTTTACATTGTGGGAGACTTTTTTCATCTCCGGGGAGAAGAGGCCCTTTAAAAGCTCATTATACCGGTCGCCGCACTGGTTCCAGGCGGCGGTATACACAGCTTTTCCGTCGCAGAGCTCCAGCCGGTCAAGCCCCTCCAGAGAGACCACCGCCACAAAGGGCGCGGCGCTGACCGCGGCGATCATTTCTCCCAGGTTCTCTTCATTCCCGTCAATTCTGGGCAGGGCTGAAGCTTCTTCCGGGGCTTTGACCTCATCAGCAGGGGCGACGCCCCATTTTTCAATGAATTTATGGAAGCCCAGCTTTTTGAAAAGCTCATACAGGCCGGGCTGATAATCCCTGTCCCACAGGTTGTCCTCCGGCTGGAAGCGCAGAGGCACATCGCAGAGAATGGTGGCCAGCCAATAGGATTTTCTGGCGCTCTCCTCCCCTGCGGCAAGCTTTTTTCTCACACCCTCCTTGATGTCAAGGGCGGAGAGATCGTTATAAATCTCCTCAATTCCGCCGTAGCGCTGCACCAGATCCATGGCGGTCTTTTCGCCCACGCCGGGCACGCCGGGGATATTGTCGGAGCTGTCGCCCATCAGGGCCTTCAGGTCCACCATCTTCTCCGGCGCAAAGCCGTATTCCTCCCGGAAGCGCTCCGGGGTGTACAAAATGGTCTCGGTCTGGCCCATGCGGGTCTTTACATTGCAGACTGTGGTCTTTTCGCTGATGAGCTGCAGGCTGTCCTTATCGCCGGTGACGATGGTGCAGTTCCAGCCCGCTCTCTCGCAGATGCGGGCGGCAGTGCCCAGAATGTCGTCCGCCTCATAGCCCTCCAGCTCATAGCGGCGGATGCCCATTTTATCCAGAACCTCTTTCAAAACAGGCATTTGCAGGGCAAGCTCCTCCGGCATGGCCTTGCGCTGGGCCTTATAGCCCTCGTAGGCCTTATGGCGGAAGGTGGGCGCCTTTAAATCAAAGCTGACGCACAGGGCGTCGGGCTTCTGCTCGTCCAGCAGGCGCTGGAGAATGGCAAGGAAACCGTAGACCGCGTTTGTGGGGGTGCCGTCCGGCGCGTTCAGCGGACGCACGCCGTAAAAGGCGCGGTTTACAATGCTGTTTCCGTCAAGGATCATCAGGTTCATTTTTTACCTCCGCTGCCCGTTTCGCCTCTGAGTCGGATGATCTCATCCCGAAGCTGGGCGGCAATCTCATATTCAAGCATCTGAGCGGCCTTGCGCATCTTCGTCTCAAGCTGCTCGATCAGTTCCTTCCGCTCCCGCTCGGTCATGCGGACGCCGTTTGCCTTTGTGGGCACATCGGACACGTCGGCGGAGATCTCCAGCAGATCGCGCACGCTCTTGACAATGGTCTTGGGCACGATGCCGTGCTCCCTGTTGTAGGCCATCTGCTTTTCCCGGCGGCGCCGGGTCTCGTCGATACAGGCCCGCATGGAGGGGGTCACCGTGTCGGCATACATGATGACCATGCTCTCCGCGTTTCGGGCGGCGCGGCCCACGGTCTGGATCAGGCTGGTCTCACTTCTGAGAAAGCCCTCCTTATCCGCGTCCAGGATAGCCACCAGGCCCACCTCCGGGATGTCCAGACCCTCACGCAGCAGGTTGATGCCCACCAGCACGTCAAATTCGCCCAAGCGCAGGTCCCGGATGATCTCCATGCGCTCGATGGTGCCGATGTCGTGGTGCATATAGCGGCAGCGGATGCCGGAATTGGTCAGATATTCGGACAGGTCTTCCGCCATTTTCTTGGTCAGGGTGGTCACAAGGCTCCGCTGTCCCCGCTCAATCTTGCCGTTGATCTCGCCGATCAGGTCGTCGATCTGCCCCTCAACAGGCCGGACAAAGATCTCCGGGTCCAGCAGGCCGGTGGGGCGGATGATCTGCTCCACAATCTGGCCCGCCCGCTCCCGCTCATATTCGCCGGGGGTGGCGGACACATAGACCCGCTGGTGTATCCTGTCGCAAAATTCCTCAAATTTCAGTGGGCGGTTATCATAAGCGGAGGGCAGGCGGAAGCCGTATTCCACAAGGGATTCCTTCCTGGCCCTGTCGCCCCGGTACATGGCCCGCACCTGGGGCAGCGTCACATGGCTCTCGTCCACAAAGAGCAGAAAATCCTTGGGGAAGTAGTCCAGTAAAGTCATGGGCGGGCTGCCCGGCGCCCGGTCGGAGATGACCCGGGAATAGTTCTCAATTCCGGTGCAGTAGCCCAGCTCCTGCATCATCTCGATATCGTAGTCCGTGCGCTGCCTGATCCGCTGAGCCTCGATGAGCTTGTTGTTTGCTTCAAAATATTTTACCCGCTCATCGCATTCTTCCCTGATCCTGCCGATGGCGGCGGCCATTTTCTCCTTGGTGGTCACATAGTGGCTGGCAGGATAGATGGCGGCGTGGTTTAAGTAGCGGACAGGCGCGCCGGTGACCACGTTGATCTCGCTGATCCGGTCCACCTCGTCGCCGAAAAACTCCACCCGTATGGCCTTGTCGTTTGCGTAGGCCGGGAAAATCTCCACCGTGTCGCCCCGGACCCGGAACATGTTGCGCTCAAAGGCGATGTCGTTTCGCTCATAGCGGATCTCCACCAGCTTTCGCAGAAGATCGTCAAAATCCCTGGTCTGCCCGGGCCTGAGGGAGATGACCATATTGGCGTAATCAATGGGGTCGCCCAGGCCGTAGATGCAGGAGACGGAGGCCACCACGATCACATCCCGCCGCTCAAACAGGCTGGAGGTAGCGCTGTGGCGCAGACGCTCGATCTCGTCGTTGATGGAGCAGTCCTTTTCGATAAAGGTGTCCGTATGGGGGATGTAGGCCTCGGGCTGGTAGTAGTCGTAATAGGAGACAAAATACTCCACCGCGTTTTCCGGGAAAAATTCCTTGAACTCGCTGCACAGCTGGGCGGCCAGGGTCTTGTTGTGGGCAAGGACAAGGGTGGGGCGGTTCAGCCGGGCGATGACGTTTGCCATGGTAAAGGTCTTGCCTGAGCCGGTAACGCCCAGAAGCACCTGCTCGTCCAGGCCGTTTTCTATGCCCATGACCAGACTGTCGATAGCCTGGGGCTGGTCGCCGGTGGGCTGATAATCCGATACCAGTTTGAATTGTTCCATACGCTGCTCCGTTAAGGTTTTGATAGTATATTATACCACCATTCTCCCCTCCCTACAAGATGCAGTGTGGTCTCCTTTCGATTGTTTCCCCATTTCTTAAATCCTCTTAAGGCTCTTGAATCGGCTATACTGCCATGGTATAATATTACAAATTGGTAACAGTTTGAGAGGTAACCCCTATGGACAACATCAATTCCATCGGCAATGCAAGACTGATTCTCCGGGAAGTGGGCAAGGTCATTGTGGGCAAGGACGAGGTCATGATCAAGGTCCTCCTGGCCATATTGGCCGGGGGACATATTCTGATGGAGGACATCCCCGGCGTGGGCAAGACCACCATGGCCGTGGCCTTCTCCAAGGCCCTGGGGCTGGAATATAACCGGGTCCAGTTCACCCCGGACGTACTGCCCTCCGACATTACCGGCTATTCCATTTACGATAAAAACACCGGCACCATGAACTACCAGAAGGGCGCGATCCTCTGCAACCTCTTTCTGGCCGACGAGCTGAACCGGGCCACCAGCCGTACCCAGTCTGCCCTGCTTCAGGCCATGGAGGAGGGCGAGGTCACGGTGGATAACCGCACCTATCCCGTGCCTGAGCCTTTTATCGTTATCGCCACCCAGAACCCCACCGGGGCCAAAGGCACCCAGATGCTGCCAGACTCCCAGATGGACCGCTTTATGCTGCGCCTGTCCATCGGCTACCCCTCCCACGAGGACGAGACGGAGATGATCCGCCGCAAGCAAAAGGGCGTCACTATGGAGAACATAATGCAGATGGTCAGCCGGGAGGAGCTGATGCAGCTTCGCCGGGAGGTGGAGAAGGTCTTTGTCAAGGATGAGATCATTGATTATATCGTCAATCTCTGCTCCGCCACCAGAAATCACCCGGCCATTATCCAGGGCGCAAGCCCCCGTGCTTCTCTGGCGCTGACGGCCCTGTCCAAGGCCACCGCCTGGATTCAGGGGCGGGACTATGTGCTGCCCAAGGATGTGCGCTTTATTTTCCGGGACTGCATTGAGCACCGGCTCATCTGGGCCCAGGAGAGCAGCGGCAGCGCCGCCCGCGCACAGGCCTTGTCGGAAGTCCTGGGTTCTGTCAGGGCGCCTGCCATCAAGTAATATGCCTACCTTCCATTTCTTTTTGTATCTGGCCGCTGTTGCGGCGGCCTATGTGTTCAGGCTGGCCTATATCGGCTGGTTCGGGCCTTATCTGATGGGGGCGCTGTGTCTGCTGCCTCCGGCGCTGGTTCTTTTCTCCCTGCCCTCCATGCTGCGTCTGAGCGCGGCGCTCTCCGCCCCGGAAACCGTCAGCCGGGGCAGCCATGCGGAGCTTTGCATTCATTTCAAAACCGGCGCTCTCCTGCCGCTCAGCCGGGTAAACATCGTTCTTCAGGTGGAAAACCGCTATGACGGCGAAGTGAAAAAGCAAAAATACAGCTATGCCGGCGTTCTCGCCAGTACCGGCCATGTGCCGCTCCCCACGGAGCTGTGCGGGATGCTGAGCTGCACGGTCACAAGGCTTGAATGCCGGGACCTGCTGGGCCTGATCGCCATCCGCCGCCGATGCACGGCAAAGGCGGTGTGCACCGTCCTGCCCAGGCCCCTGCAGCCGGACAAATGCCCGGATATCGACGCCTGCCTGGAGACGAGCGTCCAGCTGAAGCCCAAGTACGGCGGCGGCTATTCCGAAGAGCATGAGCTGCGGGAGTACCGCCCCGGCGACACGGTCAACAGCATCCACTGGAAGCTCAGCTCCAAGACCGATGAGATCATCGTCCGGGAGGCGCTGGAGCAGGCCAACAATCAGGTTTTTCTGGTGCTGTCCCGGCCCGGGGAGAAGGACCGTGGTCTGGAGTGCCTGTACTGGCTGTCTCTGCAGCTGTGCAATAAGGAAATCCCCCATGTGATCGTCAGCGGCAGGATGTACCCTGTGGGAAATGAGGATGAGAGCGCCGCCGCCTTATGCGGCATACTCTCCGCTCCCCTCTCCCCGCCCTGCCGCTTCGACCGCTCCCATGCCCGCTGTGTATTCACCCTCTCAGACGGGGAGGTGCGGGTTTGAAAAACCGTTTTTTGAACCGATTTGTCAATCTGGTTCTGCTTATTTTGTGCATACTGCCCCTGGCCGCATTGATTGCCGACAGCTTTGCTCTGATCACGGACAAGCGCTTCATGCTCTGGGCAGCAGGGATCTGCCTGCTGATGTGGCTGGCCGCCAATTTCCGGCATGGCTTTTTCCCCGGCTTTTTGCTCTCGGCGCTGCTGCTTTACCTGGCATACCGGTTTTATCATGCCGATTTGCGCCTGGAGCTGACAGACTTTTTCGACCGGCTCACCGGCGTGTATTATGAGCATTACTACGCCATCGGCAGTAAATATCCCTATGCCGCCGCGGTGGATTCCCACAGTTTTATTCTTCTGCTGGCCGTTTTTCTGCTGTCGGCCTATGTCTCCATGTCCCTGACCTCAAAAAGCGGGCGGACCGTCTTTTCTCTGCTGGGTTCTCTGCCGGTTTTTGCCGGCTGCATCGCGGTAAACGGAAGGCCCTCTGTCTTTGTCATCGTCTGCCTGATGCTGTTTTGGGCTATGCTCCTCATCGGCGGCAATTATTACGGCGAAGAGAGCAATCAGGGCCGGACCCTGTCCATTCTTGCCCTGCCGTTGGCGGCGCTGCTCTGCGCCCTTGTGTTGTGGCAAAAGCCCGCGGAATACGACTATAACGCCCAGCCCACCGACATGGTGGAGAAATTTGACCGGCTGGGCTCCGCTTTCAGCAGCTGGATCAACAGCAGGGAGGGCGGCCTGAATCTGTTCCCCGGGGAGACAGCGCAGCAGAGCGGGACAAGCTCCGCGGAAAGCGATAATTCTCCCATCCGCTTTCCCGGCGTCAGCTGGGGCATGGGCGACGGCGCTCTGTCCCTGAACAGCAGCGCTTCCGCCCAGGATAGGGAGAAGCTGATCCTCCGGGTGCGGGCGGAGACCGACGGGTATATGTATCTCCGCTGCTTTTCCTACGGCGATTATACCGGCACCGGCTGGCGAAGGGCCGAGGAGCCGGAAAACGGCATCAGCTCCCTGGATTTCACCGCTCTGGCTCTCGCGGCTAAGGCGGACAGCGCCCGGCACAGTCTGGATATCCGCTTTTCCTCCGGCGTTGACGTGGCGGCGGTGCCCTATTATTCCGTCCAGTCCGCAGACAGCGACATTTATGTCCCCGCAGAGGGCCGGAACTATTCTGTTAGCTATTACAGCTCTGACGGCAGCTGGGACAGCCTGTCCCTGCCGGAGGAATACGTCCAGGACGAGCTCAGTTACCGCAGCTATGCCACCACCGAGTATACCGCCTTGCCGGAGGGTACGAAGGCCAACATTCTCCAGCTCATCCAGCAGGCCGGTTTGCGCGCCGATTCTCCCGATATTATCGCGGAAGTGGCAAGCTATGTGAGAAGCTGCGCGCCCTATGATCTGGACACCCAGCCCTACCCCACTGAGGACTATGCGGTGTATTTTTTACAAAACGCGGAGACCGGCTACTGTGTCCACTATGCCACGGCGGCGGCCGTGATCTACCGGGCGCTGGGCATTCCCGCCCGGGTGACCGACGGCTTCCTTTTCCGGGCCCAGGCCGGGGAATTTGTGGACGTGCTCCAGGCCAATGAGCACGCCTGGGTGGAGGTCTATCTGGATGGTCTGGGCTGGATCCCGGTGGAAGTAACCGGCAACGGCGGCGTCACGGAGCCTGCCCCCCAGGAAGCTGCCGTGACGGAGACCCCCGATGAAGAAACTGCCCCGCCCCTTGAGAGCACAGAACCGAATGATGGAGAAGAGAGCGCTCCGCCTGTGCAGACGCCCCAGCCCTCAGATACCATACCGGTAGGGCCCATCCTCACCCAAACAGAGCTGGAGAGCAAAAGTACTTCCCGGACCCTGATCCGCTTTTGGAACGCCCTGACACTCTTTTTGCTGCTGGGGGTCATCTTCAGTCTGCTCCCTGTAAGCCGTCTGCTGCGCCTCCGTTTGAGGCAGCGCCGCATATCCCAGCCCGACCGGAAAAAGGCCGCCGTATGGGTATGGAAAACCGCCGTTAAAGCATCCCGCTACGGCGCGGAGCTGCCGGAGAGCATCACCGCCTGCGCGGAAAAAGCCGCCTTCAGTCAGCATGGGATCAGCGAAGAGGAGCTTCATGCCGTGCAGAACGAGCTGAAGCAGATGCTTGATGACTGCTATAACGGCCTCTCTCCTGTCAAAAGCTTCCTTTTCAAGTTTTTCAGTGCATTATACTAGACTCCACTAAAAAGTAGTATTAAAATGAGATAGCCAAAAACGGCTATCTCATTTTTTAATCCGGATAATGACGGTGGCTTCCTGAGAGTAGTTCCCCTCCGGGTCATAGGCTTTATAGCCAAAGTAGTCCCGGCCTTTTTTGTTTTCCCGGGGCGTATAGATAAAGCTTCCGTCCTCATTCAGCTGGATTTCGCCCTTGACGGGTTGGGTCGTAATCTCGTAAAAAAGCTTGTCGCTGTCCTCGTCTACGGCGGTGAGCTGCCCCTCATAGGGGGTGTTCATCGGGGTGCTCAGTTCAAAGCTCTCCGCAAGCGGCGGCTGGCCTTCCGCATATGCCGGTTCAGCCGCAGGAACAAAAAGCGCAGATACCAGAAATACAAAAAGAAATAGACATGCCGCATTTTTCATTTTGTCCTCCCATAAAAAAGTCTGCATGTATTTTGTGTCCTATGGCTGCAAATATTCATTTTTGAGTAGACGAAAGCCTGTTAAATGTGGTAAAATCCAATCACAAAACGGAGAAAGGAATAAAATCATGCAACTTACTGCCGCCGCTCTGTGGCTGAATACCTTTTTTGCCGGCTTTGACCAGAGCATAACCCTCGCCGTACACAAGCTGTACGAGGCCGCCGGCGGGATCATGACTCCCTTCATGGAGCTGATCTCATTTCTGGGAAAAGACGGGATCTGCCTCATCATTCTCTCGCTGCTGCTGATGCTGTTTAAACGCACAAGGCGCTTCGGCACGGCAATGCTTTTCGGCGTGGCCATCGGCGCGCTGTTTACCAACTGCTTTTTGAAGATCGTTGTGGCAAGACCGAGGCCCTATGCGGACGAAAACGGATTTTTCTATCAGTTCTGGCTGATGATGGGCCAGCATGTGGAGAGCGACAAGAGCTTCCCCTCAGGCCACACCACCGCCGCCTTTGCCACCATGGTCCCGGTTTTTCTTGTGGGCAACAAGAAAGTCAGCTGGACCGCCCTGATCTTCGCCTTTTTGATGGGCGTTTCCCGCATCTATCTGGTGGTGCACTACCCCTCCGACGTGCTGGGTGGACTGATCGTCGGCACCATCGCCGGAATACTGGGCACGCTTCTCTCCCAAAAGCTGCCTCAGCGTTATTTTGAAGCTGAGTTGATCAAAAAAAGAAAGAGAGGGGCACACGAATGTTTGGACGATTGAAATTCAAAGGCGTGGATAAAAAGCGCATCAGCGACGAGGCGCATGTTGAGGACTATAAATCGGCTCTGGAAATCGGGCGTGTCCGTCTGGGAAAGCTGTGCATGTATTATCGGGATCTGGGCGTGAAATACTATGTCCCCTATGACTACATTGAGCGCTGCTTCTGCCGGATCAGCGAGTGCCAGCCGGACGACAGTCCCGCATACTTCTACTACCGGCTCATCCTGATTCATGGGGAGAAGGAATTTGCCAACCTGATCTTCAATGAAAAGGAAGACGTGGAAAAAATTCTGGAATTGCTGAAGGCGGATCATCCCACTATTCAGTTCGGCTATGTGGAGCCGGAGAAAAAGAAGAAAAAGTCCTTCTTTTCAAAATAAAATTCAAAAGCCCCTGTTAAACCG
>JALFOM010000114.1 GCA_022782265.1 Clostridiales bacterium
TGCTCTTCCAGCATGGCGCAGACGGCGGGGCCGCCGGTGTCCACCCCCTCGCCCCGGCAGATTTTATCGCTTACGGTGATGACCGCTGCCGTGTATTCCATATCAAACATCCTTTCTGCGAAAATCTCCGTGTACGCCGCCGGTCTTTTCCAGCAGGCAGATATCGCTGATGACCATGTCCTTCTGGACGGCCTTGCACATGTCATACACCGTCAGCGCGGCGGTGGCTACGGCGGTCAGGGCCTCCATCTCCACGCCTGTGCGGCCGTCACAGCTGACGGTGGCTGAAATCTCCACGCAGAGCTTTTCCCGGTTCAGGGAGAGCTTTAAGTCGATGCCGTCCATCACAATTGGGTGGCACATGGGGATCAGGTCCGGGGTGTGCTTTGCGCCCATGACCCCGGCCACCTGGGCCACGGTCAGCACGTCGCCCTTTTTCATGCCGCCGCTCTGGATCAGGGAAAAGGTGTTTTCGTTTACAAACACCCGGGCCATGGCCGTGGCGGTGCGGCGGGTGATGTTCTTCTCCCCCACGTCCACCATTCTGGCCCGGCCCTGGTCGTTAAAATGGGTAAAATCCGACATTTTTTTCAGCCTCCAATCTGGTTCATGCTGCGCCCGGCGCAGCTGTGTCTCCGGGCGGAAAGCTCCCCGTGGCAGGCGGGCTTTGCCAGAATGGCAGCGCGCATCTGCTCCAGCACCCCCCGGTAGTCCAGGCCCTTGATGGGAAACTCCTGGGCGGAGTGCAGGCAGGGCTTGATCTTCCCGTCTGCGGTGAGCCTGATCCGGTTGCAGGTTCCGCAGAAATGGCTGCTGACGGGGCTGATGAGCCCGATGCGCCCCTGTGCCCCGGGCAGGCGGTACAGCCGGGCCACCCCGTTATCCTGGGGCTCGGCCGCAAGCTCCGGCAGCTTCTCCCGTACCACTGAACAGGGAATAAAGGCCTCCGGGCCGAACTCTCTGCTGTCTACCATGGGCATCAGCTCAATAAAGCGCAGGTCCACGGGGTATTTCCGGGTCAGCTCCGCCAGGGCGGGGATCTCACCGTCGTTAAAGCCGCCAATGAGCACCGTATTGATTTTCACCCGGTCAAAGCCGGCGTTCAATGCGGCGTCAATGCCCCGCAGGGCCTGATCCAGGCTGCCCCGGCGGGTGATGTAAGCGTATTTCTCCGCGTTTAAGGTGTCCAGGCTGATGTTCACCCGGCTGACCCCTGCCTCCCGCAGGGGCTTTGCCAGCTCCGGCAGCAGGGTTCCGTTGGTGGTGATGCAGACCTCCTCAATGCCCTCCGTCTGGGCGGCGCCCCGGCAGATGGCCAGAACGTCCCCCTTGACCAGAGGCTCGCCCCCGGTGATACGGAGCTTGGTGATGCCCAGCTCCGCCGCGGCCTTCACGGCGGAGAGCATCTCCTCCCGGGTCAGCATATCCTCATGCCGCTTTTTGCACAGCCCGTCCCCGGGCATACAGTAGCGGCAGCGCAGATTGCACAGCTCCGTCACCGACAGGCGCAGATATGTGATTTTTCTTCCGTAAGCGTCAACCAAAAGGAAACCCTCCGACATTTTTCTGTGTTTAATATTATATTCTCTTTTCTTCCTTTGTACAAGTGCGAAAAAGAAAGGTACGGGTGGGCGCTCCCCCGGGAAACGAGCCGCCACGCCGGCCCCTACAATGCTGCCGGGGCTGCGACGGAAACAAAAACCGCCTGCCGAACCTCAGCAGGCGGTTTTGCTTATCAGGTGAGTACAGCGACCATGAGCCAGATCAGAAGCCCCAGGCCCACGATATAGGCAGAGCCGATGAGCAGCGCGGCCTTCAGGGCGCCCAGGATGGCCATGCGCCGTTCGCTTCGGGAAAACTGGTCCTTCCGGGCCTCCCAGGGGCGGTCCGTCAGGTCGGATTGCTCCGCTCCCCTCTCCGGCTTTTTGGGCCGGACGCCCCGGAAGGAAAAGGCACCGGGGAAATCCAGACCGCTCATGTCGGCTATGGCGCGGCCGTCGTCATCGTCGTAGACTTTTTTTGTCATGAGGCCTTACTTGTCGTAGAGATGGCAGACCACATAGTGGCCCGGCTCGATCTCCTTCTGCTCGGGGGCCTCCACCTTGCAGCGCTCCATGCAGTATTTGCAGCGGGTGTGGAACTTGCAGCCGGAGGGCGGATTTGCCGGGGAGGGAATGGAGCCTTCCAGCACGATGCGGTCCATCTTCACGGTGGGGTCGGGCACGGGGATGGCAGAGAACAGGGCCTTGGTGTAGGGGTGCAGCGGGTTGCGGAAGATGTCCGCCGTGTCGCCGTACTCCACCAGGCTGCCCAGATACATGACGCCTACAGAGTCGGAAATGTGCTCCACCACGCTCAGGTCATGGGAGATGAAGAGATACGTCAGCTTATACTGCTCCTGCAGATCCTTCAGGAGGTTGATGATCTGGGCCTGAATAGACACATCCAGAGCGGAGACCGGCTCGTCGCAGACCACGAACTCCGGGTTCAGGGCCAGAGCGCGGGCAATGCAGATACGCTGGCGCTGGCCGCCGGAGAACTCGTGGGGATAGCGGTCCTTATGGAAGGGCTGCAGGCCGCAGTTGTCCATGATCTTGTCGATATAATCGTCAAACTCATTTGCGGGCACCAGATTGTGCTCACGCACTGCCTCGCCGATGATCTCGCCCACAGGAAGGCGGGGAGACAGGGAGGAGAAGGGGTCCTGGAAGATGATCTGCATTTTGGTGCGCAGCTCCCGCATCTCCTTGGGAGACAGGTCCTAGACCTCCTTGCCGTTGAACAGCACCTGGCCGCCGGTCTTTTCGCCGGACAGGCGCAGGATGGTGCGGCCGGCGGTGGTTTTGCCGCAGCCCGACTCGCCCACCAGACCCATGGTGGTGCCCCGCTTCAGGTTGAAGGTGAC
>JALFOM010000118.1 GCA_022782265.1 Clostridiales bacterium
GGAGCAAAACCGTTGGCCCGGACCCCGGCCTCCTTGATGGCCGCAGTAAACCTTTTGTAATTATCCAGATTCTCCTTGCTGAGAAGCAGCTGGGTATGACCGGAGCGCCCCTCCGGCACAATGGAGATTGCCTCAAACCAGATCACCGCACTGCCGCCCGCAGCCTCATTGACATACCGGCGCAGCGTCATCTCACTGGGGGACCCATCCTCCAGGGAGTCGGCTCCTTCCATGGGGGCAATGCCCATGCGGTTGGGCACGGTGACCGGTCCAAAAGTCAGGGGCTGTGTCAGCGCGTGGGTATCCGCCGCAAAGGGCAGCGTCACGCCCAGGTCGGCAGCCCGGGCCTTGACCTCTTCCAGGGATTTGTAATGGAAACGTTCATGCATCATAAAAAGCCCCTTTCCTTTTTTGAACAGGAATGATATAGTGGGATTGAAAATATTCTTTTTGGGAGGATGTCAATGCCATACACCCATATGCCGCTTGTCAGTTCCTTCAATGTGGACACCGTGCCCCGGCAGGTCCATGAGCCCGCCGGACACTTTGAGTATGAAATGATTCTGGTCACCGAAGGCTCCGTCACCGCCACCATCGCCCACCGTACCTACATGCTGACCCGGGGTTCCCTTGCCTTTATCGGGCGGCTGGAAAGCCATGCCTTCCTGATTCAGAAGGTTCCTTACGGACGGTATGTTTCCATTTTGTCCTCCGACAGAATCCTTTCCGACATCCGCGAAAATGAGCTGATCTCCGTGTTCGTTCTGCGGCCGGAGGGATTCCACCATGTGATTCAACTGGATGGGGAAACCTATGACCGGATTCTGCCGTTGTTTGAGCAGATCACCCGGGAATACCAGGAGCAGGGCGCGTTCTATGTGGAGAAATGCGCCTCTCTTTTGCACATTCTGCTGGTGGAGCTGTACCGCCGCCGGCCGGAGGCTTTCCCACGGTGGACCAACGCCAACACGCAGACCGCAGTGGTGGCCGCCCAGCGCTATATGGCGGAGAACTTCCGCCGTCCCCTGACGCTGGACGAAGTGGCGGAGCTCACCTTTGTTTCCCGCCATACGCTCTCGGTCATGTTTCCGAAAACCGTGGGCGTAACCTTCAAGGATTATCTGATCCTTCTGCGCATCGCGGAGTCCAAACGGCTGCTGGTTGCCGCTGACCTCTCGGTTCGTGAAGTGGCCGAGCAGGTGGGCTATCCCAACGTGAACAACTTCATCAAGGTATTCCGGGATCGGGTTCATACGACGCCCCTGCAATACCGGCTGCACCAGAATGGTTCCTCCTCCCTTACAGAATAACATGATTTTCGCCGTCCCACGATAACCGGACTGTCATTAAAATATGCTTTTTGTTACAATCCGGCCTGTCATCTCTTTCCCGGCCATTTCTTGAACCGATTGTCCGCAGGAAAGCCAAGGCGCCGGTAGAATTGGCCCCCAGCTGGAAATCAGTGTTGTGGATGGCTGGACGTATTGGGAACAGTATTCGTTTGGCGTATACAACGAAGCGCATCCGCTGAAGCGGATGGTCCAGGCGTTTTTCAACAGAATGGGGCATGATCCACAGAGAGTTCTGGCAGATAAGAGTTACCGAAACAGAGAGAACATTTCTCCAGCATTCGCAGGAGGAGCGCAGTGGAGTCTTTCCCGCCTGATAACGAAACGCTGTGATCGTTGGGTTGTGTTACCTCCAGACAATAGAAAACCCCTGCACCATGACGGTGCAGGGGCAGGGGGAATGTTCTGTTAAACGTATCGGAGTACATTTCGAGCGCTGTACAACAACCGGCGGCATTCCATGACTAAGGCCCCGGAAAATTCTGTATAATCGGCAGCGCATGACAGGATAAACACTGGCGGCAAAGTCAAGAATGGTCACAAACATTCTTGACAAAGGAGCCGGTATTATACAGAGCGCACCACAGGAATGATTGAGGCAGTAGTTCTCAGAGCCAGCAGCTTCCGCATCGCACGGTTGTTCTCGGATTCCTCAATATCCACAACATCAATCGTCCGCGACCGTTTTGGGGCAGAAAAACAGGATCTCCCCGGCAAAATCCCGCAGGACTTCATTGTAATTCCGCAGATCAGAAATCGGCTTGATGTTTGGCATTGGGCAATCCTCCGTTTCTTTTTTACCCTATGCCATCGCGTGCTGTAAAACACAACGGAGAATTTTACGAAACATACTACACCCCCAGGATCTCCTTGACGATGCGGTCACGGCTCTTTTTCCAGAAGATCGGCTCAATTGATCCTGCAATTGAACGCCATGCACCGCGCTCTACTGTTTCAGAGGTTGTCCTGCACAAACTTTCTGTCATCGCTATCCAATTCCAGCACGTCGGCCACTTCATCAAAGCTCATGCCCCGTGCCATGAGCTTTTTGACATTTTCCAGCAGGTTCGTCAGGCGTCCTTCCGCGCGTCCCTTC